>NZ_JAKJSQ010000061.1:0-22877 GCF_050337105.1 Aliivibrio kagoshimensis | reverse complement strand
TAATGAAACAGTTTTAATAGATAAAGTAGATATAATCATAAAACTGATTAAAACTATTACATCTAGAGGTTAACTCTAAGTTAAATAATAAGTCATTTAAACGTACAGATAAAAGAGGTCTAGCAGGAAAAGGGTATATTTCTTTGAGCTTTAAACATAATCGCCCAATTGAGCCGCTTTATTGCTTATAGGGGCGGATGTCCCACCGTACACCATGGCAGACCGTCATATATGCAGTAGCGTTAACACTTAGGACGCAATTCATCTAACGAATCGAAATAACGTTGAACCTTGCGTTCTAGCTCATTCAATTGTTGTGTTAGTTGTTCATTGCGTTTTTTCTCATTGGTGTACATGGAGTGGTATTTTACTGACATGTAACCGCCCTCAATCAGTGAGCCTGACGCCGTTGCTTTATTGGTCAGCGCTTTGAGCTCTGTAAGCATTTTTTCATGCTTTTCTGTATCTCTAATCGTAATTGCCATCATTTTTCCTTTCTGCAGACTTTGCCAGGGGAAATAATGATAGCATAATTTTCTTGATGTTCCTGGAGGAAAATCATTTATGATTGCAAAAGTAACTAGCTACCGGTTAATCCTGGTTAAGTTTTGCAATCACTTTAAAGGATGGTGGTTTTAATGATCACCATTAGCTCTTTTTGCACCTTAGACACTTGCTTTGACTTGAACAACTCACCGAGAAACGGAATATCCATAAGCAGCGGTATGCCTGATATTGACACTTTATCCTCACCTGATATCAATCCCCCTAATGAAATGGTTTGACCGCTCTGAACGCTCACCGTCGTCTGTACTGTCCGCTTGTTGGTGATGATGTCCGATGCAATAGCCGAATTGCTCACACTCGATGATTCTTGCGATATTTTCAGTATCACACTGTTACCGATGATGTGAGGCACGACTGAGAGCGATATACCCACATCACGACGTTCTATTCGTTGTGTTACTTTCCCTGCGTCAGTGGTGTCTGTTGCCACAAGAAATGGCACGTTTTGACCTACGCTAATGTAGCCTTGCTCTCTGTCTAATATCAGTATGTGAGGCTTGGAAAGTAGGGTGGTATTCTCAGATTTTGATACCGCTTTTATTAGTGCGCTGAAATCGCCGCCGTTATAGATAGCGTGTGCATATTTGTTTGGGTTAAACGCTGAAATCACATTGGTTGCAAAGTTAAAGCCTGTTCCATCCATAGCAGATGAGAGGTTAACGCCCAGTTCTTGATTATCATCGAGTAGAGTTTCTGTAATGATGGATTCGATAAAAACAAGCTGCTGCTTTTGGTCAATGACGCCTATGAGTGCATCCACTGATTTTATCTGCGCATCCTTACCACTGACAATAATCGCGTTACTCGATACCAGTGATTGAACGTTACTATGTCGCGGTCACTCATAGGGATCAACATTGTTTGAGGTCCTCAAACTCATGGGGTTCAATAAGCATAAGAGGACATTTTAAAATTGCTCAAACCGGACATTACTAAATTGGGCCTACAATTAAAGTGCGCATTACGTGCATTATGTTAAATGCTTATCAGGTGAGGACACTAATGCGGCCTCACTGCTGTTATTTATCAAGGATAAGCTTTTTTCTTAAGCTGTTTAGATTGTGTCCTGGTGGAAAATCTTCAAGCTCTGCGTATACGGTGTATCCATTCTTTTTGTAGAACTCGACAGCGCTGAAACTGAAGCTGTTCAGGTAGGCATTGCCACAGCCATTTTTAACTGCTTCTTGCTCAATGGCGTACAGCAACTGTTCGCCATAGCCTTGACCGCGAACGGCGTCAGATATCCATAAGGTACCGACCCATAACCAATCATAATTTCCATAGGCACCTGTAATGCCGCCCATAATCTCGTTATTATCATCTTTTAAGAAAAACGTGATGTTTTTGCGCTCTTCAATGCCTGCAATATTCTCGGTAAAGTCATCAAGACCTTTTCCTAAAATATCGAGATCACTCTCACTGGGTGTGTGGTCAATGCGGATGGTGTAAGGCATGTAAATCCTTTACGTTGATTGCTTATTGTAAGCGCTAGTAATACGTTCAATATGGTGCTGCTGCCACTGTTCAAGTGTCATACTTTGTTCGGCATCGAACTTTGCTTTTACAAGAGAGTAAATTTCTTCTGAGCGCTGCTTCGGTATGACTACAATGCCCTCTTCATCTGCCACAATGATGTCGCCAGATTCTACATTTGCTCCTCCGCATATGATCGGTGTTTCAAGCGGTGAAATGAACATTTTGTTTCCTGGTACTGGGAATACACCACGGGCAAAAACTGGAAACTGATTTTCACGTATCTCAGCAATGTCTCGAACAACACCATCGATAATGAAACCTGCAATTCCGCGTTTCTTGGCTACTGCACATACATTACCGCCAGCAGCGGCAAGATCATTACCACAACCAGATGCAACAATGATGGATCCTTCAGGAGCCTGATGGATCGCCATATGTAACATTAAATGATCACCAGGAGCCAACTGAACAGTAAATGCCGGGCCACAAACTCGCGGTGTATTTGGCCACAATGCTTTGATACCAAAATCCATGAAATGATCACGCTTTAATACATTGGCATAATCCGTTGGGGATAACTCAGAAAAGAGAGAAAGATTTAGCATTATGGCTCCTATATTGGTATTAACCGCCTGAGAATTTAACAGTGTGTCCTTGTTTGACAAGGTAATCTTTAATCTTGTCGCGATTATCACCTTGGATTTCAATCGTACCGTTTTTTACTGCGCCACCACAACCACATACTTTTTTGAGCGCTACAGCCACTAGTTTCAGGGCTTTATCGTCTAGGTCTAGGCCTGTTATGATACAGACCCCTTTTCCTTTTCGACCTTTAGATTCACGCTGTATACGCACAACGCCATCACCTTTTGGACGCTGTACTTGTTCTTTCTCCGGTGTGATGCGACCGGTCTCTGTTGAATATACTAATGACATGATTCTGCTCGACTTACGTTAAGTATGAAAATTTATTGTTTTTTAGAGGCTTTGTTGAAGCGATCGATATAATCTTGAAGTGCCTTTTGGCTCCCTTTAATCAATCTACCACCATGCATAAAATACCACTCTTTCGATTGTTCTGAATCGTTACTGAAAATATAGCCTTTATATTCCATTTTTTGAACTTGGACCTTGGAATTCTCGGCAGTTTCTCCTTCATTAATCAGTTCACCGCTTTCGTTAAACTCTGCAGGGTCAATAAGAACCGCAGCATCGGTCCACCAATCGATAGATTTTTTTACTGCTGTGATATTCCCTATCAGTACTTTATTCTGTAAACGCACTCTCCAAGCGTTAGCATCATCAGATTTGTTCTCAATACTGTATCCACGATGAAAAACTTGACTCATAGGTAACCCCATGTTTAATTAATGTAATTTTCTTTATTTCGACATTTATACCATAAAAATGCAGTCGTTTCTCGACCCGAATTAATTTATAGTTAGGGATGAATTTAAAGGGATCTCTAACAGGGCATAAAATGAGCAACGATGTTGACCTCAAACTAAGCAAAGCCTACTTCAGCTCGGTAATTACAGATGACCAGCTATTAAAGCAGTTAACTGGCGACAACTATTCAAGCAATTCACTGATTTCTATCATTAATGATTGGAATCGTTTTGTTGAATTTTGTCAGCTCAAATCGGTTTCCCCTTTTCCTTCATCAGTCACTGCCGTTAGGCTTTATATACAAAGTCAGCGTCAAACACGTAAATTATCTACGTTGAAACGCTACCTCATCTCGATTGGTATCATCCATCGTTGTAACGACTTGTCTGATCCAACCAACCACCGACAGGTTAAATTTCTCTTGCAAGAATTGCGCCTAGAGAAAAAAGATGATGCAAAACAAGCGGCCCCTTTTCAACTGGTCCATCTTGAAACGTTGAACGAAAAGCTAGGCCATTCAGAGGATATTAAAGACATAAGAGATGTGTGTGTCTGGAATATTATGTTTGAAACCATGATAAAACGTTCCGAACTCAAGTCCCTTCAAACCAATCAGATCGCTTATGGTGAAAGTGACATTGTGACGCTAGATATCGATCAAGTGACCTATGCACTCAGTCAATCTGCTTCAGGTTATTTAGTACGTTGGATTAACATGGCGAATATTCACAACGGGATCGTGTTCAGAAGTATTAACCGTCATGGCACGGTAGGCGTTGAAGTGCTCAACGATTCATCTATCTATCGCATTGTTCGTAGAGCCAGTGATGAGCTAGGTTTGAAGGTCAAGTTTTCTGGTCAATCGACTCGAGTTGGTGCGACTCAAGAGCTCGCGCAACAAGGTTATGCATTAAAAGAGATTCAAACTTTTGGACGTTGGGCTAGCCCGGCAATGCCAGCTCAATACTTAGGAAACAAACCCACTGCTGAACAAGAGAAGCGTAAATATAAAAAAGCCAAACCTTGGGATTAATGGCTTGGCTTAGTAAAGTAAGTTCGCTCTCTACCCTATTTTTCTTTTACCGCACTATAGATTGCCGATTGCAAAAAGGCTTTGAACTTTAATCCATTGTGCTCCATCAGTTTCGGGAACATCGAAATTGGTGTCATGCCAGGAAAGGTATTGACTTCATTGAGATAGATTTTATTCTCTTCAGTTAGGAAGAAATCAATTCGAGCCAAATCTTTAAGTTTCATCTGTTTAAACACTTTTTGAGCACAGTGCTGAATTGTCGCGAGGTGGTCGGGAGAAAGATCGCTAACTTCTAACGTCGTTGTTGAGTGACTATCTGTGCTGTATTTCTCTTCATAGGTGTAAAACTTACCTTCAGGCGCACGGATCTCTCCAGGGTTGGTGACAAACAATTCACCTTGATACTCATAAGCTGACACTTCAAGTTCACGTGGTATCACAGACTGTTCAATTAAAACTTGGTCTGAATAGGTAAAAGCATTGTCGATAGCAGTGAGCAATTCACCCTCATTAGTGACGCTGTAGCATCCTACTGATGACCCTTGACACGCCGCTTTAACAAAGACTTTATTCCATTTTTTGAGTGCTGATTTAGCCTTCTCTATGCTCTCTGAGCTTTGCTCACTGAGAAAAAGGTAGGGAGTATTTGGAATGTCTAATGCGTCATACCAAAGCTTAGAGGTTATTTTATTAAAGCTGTTAGTGCTCGATTGCGCATCACAACCAAGGAATGGGGTTTTTGACATGGCAAAAAGAGATTGGATATCGCCAGTTTCACCTGGGAAGCCATGAATGCATGGAATTGCGTAATCGATAATGGTTTTCTTGTTATCCATCGTTAATGCACCATCAACTGTAAAATGGCAAGGTAACGAAGTGTGCTTCTGAAACCATCCTGATTCTTTGATTTCAACAGGGAAAACGTTGAGACCATCAATTTCAGCTAGCTGTTGTTCTAAGAATGCTGAAGAGACAAGAGAGACTTCATGCTCTGATCCTGCCCCGCCACAAAGAAGTAATACATTAATTTTGTTCATGTGCCATATTTCCAAATCATACTGAGAATGTCTGAGAACAGCGAATAGACTATGATAATCGCTTTTTGAGAAAGGTTAAACTCCAAGCTGCATAAGCTCAGAAGTGGTGTACAACAAAAAAGGAGCCGAAGCTCCTTAATCTACTAGTTTACTTTTATGATGTCTGGATACTGTGACTGCTTAATACTCTTAATGCTGCGCGGGAATGGCTTCTGCATTCTGATCGCTTCAGGTAAATAAGGAATGGCAGCTTTGGCTTCAGCCTTAGTATTGAAATTACCGTAAAGTACACTGGTCCAATTCTTACCGTTAACCATTTTGTCATTGACCCACAACTGCTCACGGTTTGGCATATTCTTTAAATATTCATCAAGACGTGCATTGTTGAGTAATGAGACAATCTGCAGAGTGAAAGAAGAGTCAGTATGTGGCGCTTTATTGCTTTTTACAGGTGGCGCCAGAGAGACAGTATTGGACGTTGAGCTTTTTTCTATCGCTGAAGTTTCAACGGCTTCGGTTTGTGCTGCCGTTGGAGAGATACTCTGTTCAACAGGGGCAGGTGTTTCTTTCATTTCAGTTTGTGCAGGTGCGCTCTGAGTTTTCGCATGTGCATACACTTCTGTTTCAGATTCGGTGGTGATATCGGTTACATAGGTATCAGTAGCACAACCGGCGAGTAACATTGATAAGGTAATAACTGCGATTTTATTCATTTTAATTTTCACATAGTTAGAAATCTAAAGCCATTTTGCCCTTGAGCGAAGTAGCTTGCAACGATTGATTATATTAAGAGGTGCGCAACTGGCGGCGTGTCACATCTTAACTTAAGAGTGTTACCAAAATACCAAGGTAACTTGATAAAGTAAACTTAGATCACAACGACACAACAGATTGAATACCAAAGGTTTAGTTTTTCGTACAATATAAGAACAAAGTAGCGAAATGTTGAGTAACATCTGGAGAGAGATATGCAAACGTTACACAAGTTACTTAAACCGACGTCTGTTGCTATTGTTGGGGCATCTGATACTGAGTACCGTGCGGGCAATATAGTCATGCGTAATCTGTTATCTGCAGGCTTTAATGGTCCAATTATTCCTGTCACTCCTAAGTATCACTCTGTTCGTGGCGTTCTGGCCTACGCTTCCATCTCTGATATGCCCATCATTCCAGATTTAACGGTACTGTGTACCAATGCCATGCGTAATCCTCAGTTACTCCAAGAGTTAGGAGAGAAAGGGGTCAAAGCCGCTATTTTACTCTCTTCTGAGATGTCGATTGACGTCGATGAAAACGGAGAGACGGCTCTGGATCGATGTAAACTTATTGCTGCAGAATATGGTATCCGTCTGTTGGGGCCAAATAGTCTCGGCATTATTCTTCCTTGGCTGAACTTAAACGCGTCGTTCTCCCCGATTACTGCCTTAAAAGGAAATATTGCCTTTGTTTCTCAGTCTTCTGCAGTCTGTACGACCATCCTCGACTGGGCAAATGAAAAAAGAATTGGGTTCTCATCGTTTATCTCTTTGGGGGATACCGCAGACATCGATTTTTCTGAACTGCTCGATACCTTATGTACTGATAGCAAAACGGATGCAATTTTGCTTTATATCGACTCAATATCAGACGCTAGAAAATTCATGTCTGCCGCGCGAGCTGCTTCAAGAAATCGCAGAATACTCGTTCTTAAAAGTGGCAATAGTCGACAAGGCGGTCGAGCCGCTGTTTTGCACTCTAAAGATCTATACAGTCTTGATGTGGTCTATGATTCTGCAATACGCCGTGCTGGTATGCTCAGAGTTCCAAATACTCATGAGCTGTTCGCGGCGGTAGAGACATTGGCGCACTCGGTTCCTCTTCGTGGTGAGCGTTTAGCCATTATGTCCAATGGTCATGGTCCGGCGACAATGGCTGTTGATACTTTGATGCAACGTGGAGGGAAATTAGCGACACTTCTACCTGAAACGGTTACTGCTTTAGATTTGGTATTGCCGAAAAGTTGGTCAACAGAGAATCCGATAAATCTATTGGGTGATGCCAGTATAGAGCGTTATTGTCAGGTATTGGAGATCTTGTTAAATGACGGTAACTTCGATGCATTGTTGATCATGCACTGCCCTTCTGCGATCTCGCCATCAAAAGAGGCCGCGAAACGGATCATTGAAGTGATCAAAAAACACCCAAAAAGTAAGCACTATAATATCCTTACAAACTGGTCGGGCGAAAACAGTGCCAAAGGGGCCAGATTGCTATTTACTCAAGCTGGATTCCCTACTTATCGAACACCAGAAAGTTCAGTGGCAGCGTTTGCACACTTGGTTGAGTATCGACGCAACCAAAAACAGCTCATGGAAACACCGACTTCTACGGGACATATTTCAAAGGACAACAAAGCCAAAGCACATCAATGGATCAACAAACGTCTTGATAAAAGTGAATATAAACTCGATACCCATCAACTTCAAACCTTGTTCTCATATTATGGCTTTTCAGCACTTGAGACCTGGATTGCTTTAGATACGTCAGAAGCGACACATATCTCTGAAAATATTGGCTACCCGGTAGCGGTTAAATTGAGGTCACCGGACATCCCTTATAAATCAGACGTTCAAGGAATCATGCTCAGTCTTAATAGTGCTCAAGAGGTGGCAAGTGGCGCACAGGCGATATTAGATAGGGTTCAATTAAGTTACCCTGCCGCCCGAATTGATGGTTTAGTGGTTCAATCTATGGCCAACCGTGCAGGCGCTCAGGAACTTAGAGTCAAAGTGAACAGTGATCCTATCTTCGGTCCCGTGATCTTGTTAGGCGAAGGAGGATCTGAATGGGATGATAACCGTGATGCCGCAGTAGCCATTCCGCCATTAAATACGGCGTTAGCTCGCTATTTAGTGGTTAATGCAATCAAAAGTGGAAAAATTAGAAATCAGAATCGACCTGATAAAATGAATATTGATGAGTTGAGTGCATTTTTAGTGAGATTGTCTCAGATGATCATAGATTGCCCTGAGATCATTGAATTAGACATTAATCCTCTACTTATTTCAGGCAGTGATTTGACCATTATTGATGCAGAGCTGTGCTTAGCGCCTTTTGAAGGGAGTTCGCATCAACGGTTAGCAATTCGCCCTTACCCAGATGAACTTGAACAAGTGGTGACACTCAAAGATGGCTCTGATGTATTGCTGCGCCCTATTCTGCCTGAAGATGAACCTAAACATGCTGAATTCATTTCAAATGTCTCAGTCGATGATCTCTATAAGCGTTTTTTCTCAGATGTGGGTGAGTTAAATCATGAAGCTTTGGCCAACTTGACTCAGATCGATTACGACCGAGAAATGGCATTTGTTGCAACAACGATGGACGGTGGTGAAGAGACAATTATAGCGGTCGCACGTGCAGTGGCGGATCCGGAAAATATTGATGCAGAGTTTGCTGTTTTGGTACGTTCCGATCTAAAAGGTCATGGCTTGGGCAGGATCTTAATGACAAAGATCATTGAGTATTGCACAGATCACGGGACTAAAAGTATCTCAGGTATGACGATGCCAAATAATCGGGGAATGATTCTACTAGCTCAAAAACTAGGGTTCGAGATCGATATACAGATGGAAGATGGCGTCGTTGATATGTTATTACGGTTATAAACCTAGTCTAAGGCGCAGTTAAATCATGCCTTAGATTAACTCTTTTTCATCTCTTTTCTCACCATGATAAAAGCAGCTACTACAAAAACAACTAAAAGCACGATTTCCATTTTTTCTTCCTCAATTAAACACATCAATCAGTCGATTGCGGCGCAATGTTAACATCTTTGCCTACAATATGGTGAGGAATGTATGAAATTTGTGCGACTATCTTGAAAAAAGATGGAAAAAAGTGGAAAAAGTTATGCTTTTCCCACTTTTGGGTACTAATCAGGATAACCTGTTGGGTTTTTTTGTTGCCAGTTCCAAGTATCAACTGTCATCTGTTGAAGGTCGAATTTTGCAGACCATTCTAATTCAGTTTTCGCTTTAGTTGGGTCGGCCCAACACTCTGCGATATCGCCTGGTCTTCTCTCAACGATACGGTAAGCCACGTCTGCACCAGATGCTTGCTCAAAGGCGTTAACCATCTCTAAAACGCTGTAGCCAATTCCAGTGCCTAAGTTATAGGTGTGTAATCCTGGCTGACTTCCCACTTTATTAAGCGCTGCAATATGACCAGCAGAAAGATCAAGTACATGGATGTAATCACGCACACCGGTACCATCGGTGGTGGCGTAATCATCACCAAAAACCGATAAAAATTCACGGCGGCCAATGGCGACTTGTGAAATAAATGGCATTAAGTTGTTAGGGATCCCTTGAGGATCCTCGCCCAACTCACCACTTGGGTGCGAACCCACGGGATTAAAGTAGCGCAGCAGAGTTATACTCCAGTCTGGATTGGCCATTTGAAAATCGGTTAAGCACTCTTCTACAATTAGCTTACTGCGTCCGTATGGATTGGTAGCGCTGGTAGGAAAAGACTCATTGATAGGGACAGAAGCCGGATCGCCATAAACGGTAGCTGAAGAGCTAAAAATAATTGAGTTAACACCTGCTCTACGCATGGCATCGACAAGAACTAGTGTTCCAGTCACATTGTTATCGTAATACTCTAGAGGTTTCGCTACGGATTCGCCAACCGCTTTTAAGCCAGCGAAATGAATCACTGAGTCGATAGTATGCTTAGCGAACAGTGTGTCTAAGAATGCTTTGTCTCTTATATCACCTTGATAAAATAGCGGACGAACTCCAGAAACAAACTCGATTCTATCAAGTACACTTTGCTTACTGTTATCGAGATTATCAACAATGATTGGCGTCATACCCTGTTCAATCATCTGAATGCATGTATGGCTTCCAATGTAGCCCATACCGCCTGTTACTAATACCTGCATAATATCCTTCCTAATCAGAAATCTAGCGGTATTGTAGCAAAGCTATATGACGACATGACTTTTTTATTGAGTTATTCGTAAGGAAGTAAGAAGCAAGTGAGTAACATACCCACTTGCTTTAGGTTTAGACTATGTTTCTTGGCGCAAATGAGAAGGCTCTAAATTCATGTTTGTATTTAGACTCCCCAATTTTTTTAATGTTTGAAACCCCCATTTTGAAGTTATAGTTGCCACTAATCTGATCAACCACACGTGTGGTTAACGAGTTAGAGGGCTGTCGCATATCGATCATATTGGCGTAAAGTGTCCCTTTCTTGGTAGCCGGTGTGACAATGGCTACTGCGGTGACGGCGGCTTTATCCAGTTTAATATGTCCATTTTCCATTAACTTACTAAATTGGAAGTCATCCGCATGAACCCCAAGGATGGTGTCTTTGAAGTTGGCAACACGATCAGAGTACATCATCACCTGATCACCGGACTCAATCCCACGTTTCTTGGCGTCTTCAGGGTGTATCTCAACCCAGTTTTCTGGCCAACGTTGTATCACGTAGGCACGACGCTCCACATCATCAAAACCTGATTGCCATATCTCATTGACTCGACCGTTAGAGAACCACAGTTCGTCACCTTTTGGTTGAATCCATGCATAGAAATCACTGAACAGATCCCATGGGTGTTTCTGTAAGTTTACTTTACCCGTCTGACTGTTAAATCCAGTTAACTGTTTCTTAAGCACATTGGCCCCTTTAGGACCATTGGTAAGCCCTTTTTCTGCCAGTGTCTCCTGCGTCATTTCCGTGTCGTGCAGTCGTTTAGTCCCAACCAGCTTCTTCGTATCGTAGTTATAAAAAACTGGGCCCTGTATACCGTCGGTTCCGTATTCTCTAAGTTTTTCATGAAGAGTTTTACCTTCAGCATGTGCCGCAACTTTAATCATATTAAAATCTTTACGACTGCCACGACTGAATCGAGAAGCCTCTTCAGCCACATCGTTAGAATTCTGCCAATCAAAGCCATCAAATCCCATGCGTTTGGCAAGTTGAGCAATGATCCACCAATCAGGCTTAGCATGCCCTGGCGCATCGGCAAACTGCTGGTAAAGACGT
Source organism: Aliivibrio kagoshimensis (assembly GCF_050337105.1). Classification (NCBI taxonomy): domain Bacteria; kingdom Pseudomonadati; phylum Pseudomonadota; class Gammaproteobacteria; order Vibrionales; family Vibrionaceae; genus Aliivibrio; species Aliivibrio kagoshimensis. Next base: position 11,339 of record NZ_JAKJSQ010000061.1, on the reverse strand, counting down.
AGGCGGCGTTCACCATTAGCACGCATGAAGTCCACTTCACCCCATGTAGCGGCTGGGAAGACGATATCCGCAAATTTGGCACCAATTGGATCGCGTAGGTAGATATCTTGGTTAATCACGACCATTCCGCCTGAATCAGCACGACGTTTTAAGGTATCAATGATCTCTTGTTTATCATGGGTATATACTTGGTGAGGATTAGACGTCACTAACTCCCAAAATTTCTTCTGAAGCCCTTGGCTACCACACATAGATTGAATCCATGTAGTACCAATAACGTGAGCAAAGCGTGTATGACCTGAATAGGTATATCTATCCGTATCTAATGCACGGCGTCTTCTTCCTGGCACTTTCTCCGGTGACTTGTTACGAGGTAACTTCCCACCTGATTGACCTCCACGCTGGTGTCCACCAAATCGCCCGACGACTTGCCCTTCTCTACCACCCGCACCCACAATGGTTGCTAAGGTAGAAATAGCGTTGGTATTCCCGGTATTATTTGACCAATAGAAGCCCTTTTCGATCCCAATTGAGGTCTTTGGACGTTTACCATCAATAGGTTTTGCCATCATTTCAGCCGCTTTGTAGATCTTATCTACATCAATGCCCGCCATTTCAGCGGCGTATTCTGGATCATACTCTTTCTGTTTTTTATTCCATTTTTTATAATCTTCAAACCCATCCGTTTGGAATTTCCCCCACGTGGTTCTCCACTGCCATGGGGTATTACGTGTACCCTGTCCAAAACCTGAATTTGACTCCCATTTATTATTAACCCATTTTTTAATCCACTCTGAATCTTCCCATCCGTTGTCCATGATGACGCGAAGAATGGCGCCGACCACTAGGTTGTCAGATCCTGGATTAATGTCTAAGTGCAAACCGCCATGTTTTTTCATGTAGGCGATCCCTGCAGTTTCACGAGGATTCAATATCACAGTTTTCATGCCCCGTTGAATCGCAGGCATCATAAACTGGGTGAATAGAATGGTTTTGGTTTCGTATGGATCCGTCCCACAGACCATTAATACATCCGCAGCGCCCCAATCATCATAACTAGGGCCGAAATTATCAAAGCCAGCATCACGGAACCCTGGAGTAGAAGTGACATCTGATGGGGTATCATGGAATGAGAAGTTAGCCGTATTAACATGACGCAGTGCATATTTTGTAATGGCGTAGGTATTTTCAATGTACTGGTATGAGAATGTTTTTACTCCATACGCATTAGTACCATGGGTATCAATAACATACTTACCCACTTCAGAGGCAATATCTAACGCAAAGTCCCATGATACCGGCTGTAGACTACCTCCAATTCGAACTAATGGCTGTGTAAGACGATCTCTAGTACCCGTAGAAGGGTTATAGAGTTTCTGTGCAAGCAGGCCCCCTCGCATTGATGAATCGCCTGATTTGTTAACCGCTTTAGTATCTTTATCTGGAACCACAATAATATTGTGAGGTTTGCCGTTATGCATGATCACGTTGTGCTGTGCTGGAGCAACCCAAGCTTGCAATGGAGCACTTGGGAAGTTAATTCCAAAGGCATTTTGATCGGCTTTCTGGCCTCCATTTCTCTGCTCTAAAGGCCAGCGATAAACTTTGTAACCACACGCCACGATACAGTAATCACATGCTGTGGTGATCACTTCCGCATTGGTAGGTGGAAGTGGTGCGTGATCTTCAGGAATATAAAAATTAGTGGTCATTGTTATGCCTCCTGCATCGCAATAATGTTATCGGTTCGGCCAAATAGCAGACCCATGATGCCCACGGCATAGATATCGTCACCATCAAGCTCTAGCAGTACTTGAGGTAGGCTTTCGTACGCTTGGCCTGATACGATGATTCCATGTCTTCGAAGATCAAAGGTTGAAAGATGGAATGGACACTGGCCCAGTACACGGTGTTCGCCAACCACTTTGTATTGACCGTTTAATGGGCCACCTTGATGGGTACACATTAAAGAGAAGGCTGCTACATCCTGCTGTTTACCAATTCCTCCACCAGCTTGTACTCCCATTTTGCTGAGGATAGCTTGGGAGTTCGGGCCATTATCAGGGTAGTTAAAGTAAACTGGCTCGTTATCTTTTAGATCGCTGAGTTGGGCAATCTTTAGCCTAGGATATCCAACCACTCGAGCTTGAGTGCTGGTGGCTTGTGCCGTACCTGGGAACATTGTCAATGAAACGATGCTGGCTGTACTTGCTGCTGCACCTGAATACATCAAGAATTCCCGGCGGGACATCATGCACTTCTGGTGCTCTTGTGCACTTTCACTCTTGTTAGGTTTTGATTTATCAAGGTTCATTTTGTTGCCTCCTTGAGCTGCTTCTCAGTAAACAGTGGTTGGTATTCTGGAATGGTCGGATAATCCATCAATAGACGTTCACCAGTAAAGGCATCTAGGAATGCAAGTAGATCGGCTTTCTCATCGGAAGAGAGACCTAATGGCTTGATCAATGGTGATTTAGACTCGCTAAATGTAGAGGTACGTCCGTTCGCATCAATACCACCACGATCATAGAAATCTACGACGTCGGCCAGTGTGGCAAGGGTACCGTTATGCATGTAAGGCGCTGTGTATTTGGTGTAACGTAGGCTCGGTGTGCGGAATTTCCCTTTCATCTCTTTACGTTTACCACGGAAATAGACACCAGGATCCGCTTTGGTATGACGGTACATCTCCTCGGTTGAACCCTTGGCATAGAGTTCGTACCTAAAGGTAATCTGTGCCATTGGATCGGTTTCCCAGCGCAAATTAGAAGGAACACCGACGTTGTAGTACTGTTCATCAGACGCTAACGCCCCATTGTGACAAGCGATACAACTCGCTTTACCTTCAAATAACGCCTTTCCACGAAGTTGCTGCTTAGAGAGCGCACCGTCATCACCCATTAAATAGTTATCTAATGGGGTGTCGGTTTGCACTAATGTACGCTCGAATGCGCCAATGGCTTTCCATGCGTTACTTATCTTTGGATAGTTATCACCAAAGATTTCATTAAATGCAGTGACGTACTCAGGAACTAGGGCTAAACGAGCTTCCATTAAATCATCTTCACCGTTACCTGCAACGCCGCCTTTAGCCGCACTTTTCGCTTGTCCTTCCAGTGATTTACTTGAGCCAGCCCAAAAGAGCTTACTGTAGTAACCGGAGTTAACAATGGTTTGGCTGTTTCGCCAGTGGACGGTTCCAGGGTAGCCCAACGATAGATCCGATGGGAAATCCCAACCTAAGGCTGGATTATGACAAGCAGAACATGGTGTCGATGTATCTCCACCCAAGCGGCCATCAAAAAACAGAACTTTCCCTAATTCCACTTTTTCTGGCGTGGTTGGGTTATCAGCAGGTGTCGGTACCTTCCCTAGAGGTGCCAGTGCGGGATAGTCAATGCTAGCAAGGGTTACCGGGACTAACTTGGCTGCTACCTGTTCAGCAGTCATTGAATCCTTAGCTGAAGCAGGTGACAAGGTCACCGATAGGGCCGCTACAACAACACTAGACAAGGTTAATATTGATCGTTTCATTGTATTCTCCTTAATTTAGTGTGTTAGACCAGTCAGATATAAGCTGATAGTTATAGTCGTTAGGCGACCAAACGTGAGTATCTGTCGTCAGTGGCGTGCTTGACAGTGATTCAAGGAAGGCGACCAGCGAGGCTTGTTCTGATTTGGATAAATTAAGCGGTTTAAGGCGAGCATCTTTATTACTGTCTACTCCGCCACCTTGGTTATAAAACTCAACCACTTCAGGTAACGTTTTAATCATACCGTTGTGCATATACGGCGCCGTCTGTGTTAACTCACGCAGTGTCGGGGTCATGAATTTACCCATGTCTTTGCCATCTATACGGTGGGTTTGCACGTAGGCACCAACGTCACGTTTTAGGTTCATGTAGTTCTCATTCCCCATAAACATGTTAAAAGCAATAAAGGTTTGATGACGATATGGGTCAGTGAATATCTCAAGGTTTTCGGCAACACCGGTGTTATAAGGTTTGCCATCAGAAAACAGTGGTCCGTTATGACATGATGAGCAGCCCGCTTTGCCTTTGAACAATTCGAAACCTCGTTTGGCTTCTTTGGTTAACTTGTTATTGTCAAACGGAGTGGGATTCGAGGTAAGCGTTTTTAAGTACTCAGGAATAGCTTTACGTACTGAGCCATTCGATGGTTCGCCATAGCCTGCTTTTTTAAACATATCGACATAAATTGGATCTTGCTTAATACGCTCTTGCATCAAGCGCATGTCCATATTCATCAACCAATCTTCGGTGATCATTTCACGGGTAACATCATTTAGGTTGGTGCCTAAACGACCATCGTGGAACCACACTTTTTTGTAAGCGCTGTTAATTAAAGTGGGGACGTTTCTAAACCCCTTACTTCCTGTGTATGCAGGTGAAAGTGCATCAGGGTGAGAGTAACCATTTTCTGGTACGTGGCACGATGCACATGACAGCGCCGTATTCCCTGATAAACGAGTATCAAAGAACAATCGTTTCCCTAACTCTGCTTTAGTGGCGTCTATTTTCAGTGCAGGCAACGGACCAAAGGTATCCGTTTTATCTTTTGCCATGACTGAAAATGAGAGGCTTACTACAGCGGTAAGGATCATCATTTTTTTCATTGTTGAGCTCCTTTTGCTTCCAGCGTAATGTTCATTGCTACCGCTATAGAGCATAAAGTGAGCCAATATTTTGAATATTTAATACTCTTATTATTCAATAAGATAGAAGGTGTACCTTTTTTGTTTCAACGACACCTTAACGATTCATTAAACGGAACACGTTCAAATTTATCATTTCGTTAAATTCAGCCATTTTCTAGTTTGTGTAGAGAAGGTAATTACTTGTAAGCACTTGATTTAATAAACTTCCCTAAATGATGACGAGTCGGCACGTAAAATGCACTAGTAAACAATAGTTAAGAGTTAAGTAAGACATTAGTAATGGTATTGAGGGATTTGAGTGATGTTAGATGAACTAACCAAGCGTGAAGTGACAAAAGCGTCGAATCAGTTAATCAAAGAGAAATTGATAGAATTACTGACCACTGGTGATGAAGCACTGCGCTGTTACGCTGCGCGGGCAATTGGTATGGGTAACGTGGTCGAGGCACAAAAACAGCTGGATGAGTGTTTATATCATGACGACCCCGATGTAGTGGTTGATAGTGCAGATGCATTGGTTGCCATCGGTTCTGGTGATTACGCATCACTATGCGACGTTGCTAAGCACCACCCTGAAAGCGATGCGCGTATCTCTGCCATGACGGCGATTGCGACTCAGCATCTGCATGATCCACAGTCACCGCATCATGAAGACGCATTAACTACCCTACATGGCATCGCAACTGGGCGACAAAATGAAGACACCTGGGGTATGAGTTCAGACTGGGATGATTGGTGGGATCTACAGCTTATCGCGGTGAAGTTACTGTCTGACTGTGAGCTTCAAAGCAACTTAGCACTCTTTACTGAATTACTTACCCATGATCCTGAGCCTGAATTAGAATCTGCGTTATACAATGGCATTGCAAAAGTATCTGCCACTCATATCATTGATCAACTAGACACTGCTACATTGATGAAAAAACGCAGACTTGCCCGTGCACTTACCCACTCAACTGAGCAGATCGCCACCGTATTTTTGTTCAAATTATTGCGTGAAGAAGATGACGAGTTAGTCAGTATCGCGATTAAATCTCTGTGTGCTCGTGGGGCGACAGAGTATCAATGGGATATTATTCGCTGCTTAAAGATGCCCTCAGCGATGATACAAAAATCAGTGATTAGCGAGATCGACAAACTTGGAAGTGCTGATCAATTGGATCTTGAACGTCTGTTTCATTTTGCCCAACAAGCTGATGAAGCTGCGTTACCTGCGATATTTGACATAATCAGTAAACATCAAGGAGCCATTAATGAAAAGCACAATGCCTGGTTAAGTGATGTATTACTGAGTTCTGATGAGTCTATTGTTTTGGCTACGGTAGAGATGATCATTAGTAAAACCTCTAATCACGATGAGCAGCACCCATTACGAGATATTGCGGCGGAGCGATGTTATGAAATGGCGCAGAAACGTTCGCTTTCATTGGAGCATCAAACGGCCTTTATTCGATTATTAATCAATTTTGATTATGAACACGCTAAGTTTGAACATTCACCCTACCCACTGTCATTGATTGATATGATCAACGAAGAGCGCGCTGGAATCACTCTGCAACAAGCTATTATTGAGGTGATGGTTCAGGATCAGTCGGGGGTTGCGAGAAAGTGGGTTCGTGATTTGATGTTTGGTTTCGAAGAGCAATCAGATGTCATCACGTCAACTCAGAATCAGGAGGAGCCAGCTAACGATGGCGATAATGAAGTCGCAACACTAGAGCAGTTATTAGATCAACACGACAGTGCCTTGCCCTCTATTGAAGATAGCGAACAGCCACCTCAAGTGGCGAACACCTCTACGCTATCTGTGATTCAACAGAGTAACGTTGTCTCTATGTTACATGCTGAGCAGGTAAAACCAGAAAAACCAATTGTCGAGATGGTCGAAGAGTTGGATCCTGAATTTGGTGAGTACAGTCAGATTGTCAAAGACCACTTTAATACCTCTGATAATTTGCAGCTCAATAGGCGAAAGATTGCAAAGATTCCGCAAGCAACACAACGTGTATTAGTGATACGTTCATTGGGATTACTGCCAAAGAAAGCCAGTGTTGAGTTACTGATTGAAGCGCTATTGGGGGCAACCGTGGAAGAGCAGAGAGAGATACTGCTCGCTTTGAGCCATATTGCCAACAAGAAGCGAATTCCTGAAGTGCGCAGTGCCATCGGTTCGGTGGGAAATGCAATGCACCTTGGCGATCCCCTTACGAAACAGGCTGCGACCAAGCTTTTAGCGTATTTACCACTCAATAAAGCCTTGCCATTATTTATGGTTGGGATCAGCGATAAAGATGAACACGTGCGTTGTAGCAGCTTGATGGCGTTAAAGCAGCAGATTGAGCATAAAAAAATTCCAGCTTCATCACGCGATTCGACGATCAGCCGTTTAATATATTGCTTTGAAGACAGTGCTGGTGGCGTGAGAAGGCTGGCATTACAGATCGTTGCGCTGATAGCAGATGATGACGATGCCTTGGAATCCATGATTGATTTAGCGATTACTGATGAGGAAGCGAATGCGATTGCAGCGACTGCATTATATCAACAACGTGACAAAGTATTACCTAGGTTAGCGCAAAAAATGAAGTTGGCAGAGCAGCAACAGCAACCTTTATGTATTCAACTGGCCGGTCGATTATTAGCCAGTTGATTAAAGCATGGTTCTAGCTCTGATTTTTGGTGTCACTGACTGTTCGTTTGTGGCACTTTTTCGTATCTTAGCTTACCCACTCTACGGTTTACTGTTTACCATGAGGAGTTATTGAATGGACGCTATACTCGACCCACCTCAAGAGCGCAATAAATCGGTATCATTTTCCAAGTTACTGTTTTGGCTATTGCCTAGTTGGTTAGCTTTGGCCGTTATCATGTGCGTGCACTATTTCGTCAGCATAGAGAGCCAGCAAGAGTTTGCACTGCATAATGAAAGGGTTATCGTCGAGCTGATGGAAGAGTTGCTGGGCGAAAGTTTAAGCAGTATGTCTTCAGATGCGAAAACACTCTCTTATATGACGGGGACTTTTTTAAGCAGCAACAGCCAATTCAATAAGTCTCATTTGATCAACTATTTTTCTGAATTGAGCAATAATAAACCCAACTACGATCAGATTCGCTATATTAATGCCGCTGGCGATGAAGTCGTCAGGATCAATAACAGCAACGGCGAAATACAAGTCGTGGATAAAGCTCAGCTACAAAACAAATCCAAACGTTACTACTTCCAGCGTAGTAATTTACTGCCGGCGGGTGATGTCTATATTTCCCCATTGGACCTTAATGTAGAGGGAGGATCAATCGAGGAACCCTTTAATCCGACAATTCGTGTAGCGGCACCGGTCTTCGATTCATTTGGTCAGCGCGTGGGGGTTATTGTTCTGAATTACAGAGCCAGTGTCATCATCAATAAAATGCTTACCGTCTCTCCCAGTTTTATGGAACATCTCTACCTCATCAGTCCTGAGGGGGACGCGATTATCCAGCCCTCGAGTCAAACGGATGGTCCATTTATTTTCAATACGGATAATTCACTGGATAATATTGCCAACGGGTTGGTTAAAGAGATCCAACAACAAAAAAGTGGTCAGCTCTTGTTTGAGCAAGATTTTTACACCTTTTCCATGATTGAAACCAAAGCAACCACTGGCTGGACTATCATCTCTGTGTTTCCTAAACAGCGTCTTAACTTAGCACGTTCGAGCTTTAGTGATCATTATCTGTCACTCTACCTATTTGCAGGCCTCTGTCTTAGCCTAGTCGTCGCCTTACTGAGTTATCATACTCACCAAAATTATTTGCTTAATCGTAAGCAACGTTATGAAAAACAGTTTCGACGTACCTTAGAGAATATACAGCTGGCGGCCATCACCGTTAAGGCGGATGGTAGCATCAGCTTTTGTAACCATTTCTTCCTTCAAATGACGGGGTATGAAAAAACAGAGGTCATTGGTAAACCTTGGGTTGAGATGTTTATTCCGCCCACATTGCAATCAGAAGCATCGACGTCACTGGCCAACGCACTTAAACACGGTCACGATAGCGCTCATACTGAAGAGGTGGTTCAGCATAAAAACGGGGACGTTCAGTTAGTATCATGGACCTCAACCTTCTCGAAAAATGAGTCTGGTGAAGCCAAGTCGGTTACTTTTATCGGTGAGAACGTGACCGAGAAAAAAGCGACACAAGATCATCTACAGCAGCTCAGTCATACCGTCGAGCAGAGTCAAAATTCAGTGATGATCTCAAACTTGGCAGGAAAAATTGTTTATGTAAACCCAGCTTTCTGTACGTTAACCCAATACACTAAAGAGGAAGTTATAGGTCAAACCCCCCAATTTCTCCAGTCAGGGGAGATGGAACAGAACAGTTACAAAACATTATGGAATACGATTGCCAATGGACGTGCTTGGCATGGTGAGTTTCACAATCGTAAAAAGAACGGCGACCTATTCTGGGAACGCGCGAGCATTTCGCCGGTAAAGGATGTTTCTGGTGAACTGCTCTACTTTGTTGCGGTGAAACAGGATATTACGGAAGAGAAGCGTTTAGCTGCACAGGTTGAAAGTGAACGTAATGAAAAAATTCAACATGAAAAACTGGCAGCAGTAGGCAATGTAGTCAATATGATCGCTCATGATCTAAGAAACCCACTGAGTTCGGTAAAAATGGCTTTACAGATCTACTCGCGTAAAGAGAAGGACGAATTGTTTGATATCTCGTTAGAGCAGGTCAAATACATGGAAGAGATACTGGAAGAGCTAATGGCCTATTCTCGACCTGATCAATCTAAGCCTGAATGGACTGATCTTAATAAATTGATTCAGTTAGTGATCAACAGCCAACAACGGTTAGCGGCTGAAAAACAGGTATTGCTTAATTTTTCCTTTATTGCCAATCTACCTACTTTGTTTGCGGATCCCGTAAAGTTACGTCAAGCTTTACAAAATGTTATCGTTAATGCCATACAGGCTGCTTCTCTATCAATGGAGTCGAACCCTCAAGTTGACGTATCCACCAACATGTTGATCACAGAGTCCGGTTCACGATTTTCTATTGAAATCAAAAATAATGGCCAATCCGTAGATCCCTGTTTGGCAGATAAAGTATTTGAGCCATTTTTTACCACAAGAGCAAAAGGAACGGGTTTGGGTTTAGCAATTGTAAAGAGAATCATAGAGAACCATCACGGTAATATACGCTTAGCTCCAAGAACGGAAATGTCAGGCACCATAGCCACTATCGAATTGCCATTGAATGCACTGGTTGATTCAGCGAGGGATGTCGTTAATGGATAAATTACTCATTGTAGATGATGACCATGGCATCTGTAGAACCTTGCAACTTCATTTTGAATCTTTAGGCCATCAGGTGAAAACCGCTCATTGTGTCGATGATGGTCTGGTTATTTGCCAGCAATTCACTCCTAATATCATTATTTTAGATATTCGCATGGACGGAAAATCAGGATTAGAAGGAATTCCAGAGTTCAAATCACTCTCTCCTGAGACTAAGATCATTATGATCACTGCTTTTCATGACATGGAAAGTACCATAGAAGCCATGCAGCAAGGGGCAGATGAATACATACATAAGCCGATTGATCTTGATGAACTTGATACCGCTGTAATAGCTGCAAAAAGTGTTCAGGTTGATGACAACGATGCGGTTACCATTCCGACAAGTGTCGGACACTCTATTATTGGTTCATCCCATGCCATGAAAGAGATATTTAAAACCATTGGAAAAGTAGCACTCACCAATGCTTCGGTAATGATCACTGGGGAGTCAGGTACCGGCAAAGAGATGATTGCCCAAGCAATTCACAATGCTGGTCGAGGTAAAGCGGCCCCATTTGTAGCGATTAACTGCGCAGCGTTAGTGGAAACCCTGCTTGAGTCTGAGATGTTTGGCCACAAGAAAGGATCCTTCACTGGCGCAGTGTCCGATCAAACGGGTAAATTTGAATTAGCTAAAACCGGTACCCTGTTTCTCGATGAAGTGGGTGAATTGGCCATGCCGATTCAAGCTAAACTTCTACGAGTACTGCAGGAGAAAGAGTTTACTCCCATTGGCGGCAAACAGACCATTAAAACCGACACGCGCATTATTTGCGCAACTCATCTAGATTTCGATCAAGCGATTAAAGAGAAAGCGTTTCGTGAAGATCTTTTCTATCGACTACAGGTGATCCGAATACACATTCCGCCCCTTAGGGATAGAAAGGAAGACTTAATTACGTTGATTCCGGTTCTATTAGCAAGAGCCAACCGAGATTTGGGAACTAAGGTTCAAAAAGTGTCGCAAGAGACGATGACACTTTTGTCTGAATATCACTGGCCTGGCAATGTAAGAGAACTGGAAAATGTTCTAACCAAGGCCGTGGCGCTCTGTTATGGCTCGATTTTAACCCCCGACCTCTTTACTGAACTGGCCATTGCGAGTACGCCAGCAAACACCCCAGCAACGCCAAGTGTCACTACCCCAGACATGAGCCTTGATATGGTTGAGTTAAAATATGTCCAAGATGTACTTGCTAGTGTGGAAGGCCATAAGGGAAAAGCGTGCGATATCCTAAAAATCAGTCGTCCAAGGCTGCAACGGATTCTTGAAAAGATGGAGTAAGTTAGATACCCAATACAAATGATAATAGTTATCATTTGTATTG
>NZ_JAKJSQ010000060.1:0-23637 GCF_050337105.1 Aliivibrio kagoshimensis | reverse complement strand
GTGTAGAGGGGTATTAATGAATCATTATTTACCCTGGGTGAATTTTGTTTCACTCTTTGTTGCATAAATACTTGATATATCTATCACTATTAAAAATGCAAATAAAGTGGCAATGTATTTATATTCTTATGTGTTATGTTAAAGCCTCTACTTATTACTGCTTGTCTCGATACAACAATGCTGCGTCTAACCAGATTGTAAATTCAGTAATTCCTCTTAATACACAGAATCAGGGTAAATTATGAAACTTGAATCATTAGCTTTACACCATGGATATGAATCTGAAGCGACTACAAAAGCAGCGGCTGTTCCTATCTATCAAACTACCTCTTATACATTCGATGACACGCAACATGGTGCAGATCTTTTTGATCTGAAAGTGCCTGGTAATATTTATACTCGAATCATGAACCCAACGACTGCGGTATTAGAGGAACGTATTGCTGCAATGGAAGGGGGCATTGCAGCACTTGCGGTGGCGTCTGGCATGTCTGCAATTACTTATGCCATTCAATGTATCTGTGAGGTGGGTTCTAATATTGTGAGCACCAGCCAATTGTATGGTGGTACTTATAATTTATTTGCTCATGCGTTCCCAAAACAGGGCATTGATGTGCGTATGGTCTCTCACGATGATTATGAAGGGTTTGAAAAAGCCATTGATGAGAATACCAAAGCGATCTTTTGTGAATCCATCGGCAACCCTGCAGGTAATGTGGTTGATATCGAAAAGCTCGCGAAAATTGCTCACGCGGCGGGTCTTCCACTGATTGTGGATAGTACCGTGACTTCTCCTTTCTTATGTCGTCCGTTTGAACACGGTGCCGATATTGTTGTGCACTCTTTGACTAAGTACATTGGTGGTCACGGTACCTCGATTGGCGGTATTATCGTCGATTCAGGTAAGTTTGATTGGGCAGCCAATAAAGAGCGTTTTGCTATCTTAAATGAGCCGGATCCGTCATACCACGGTGTCGTGTATACCGAGGCATTAGGTGCAGCAGCGTATATTGGACGTTGTCGTGTAGCTCCGCTGCGTAATACGGGTGCGGCAATATCACCTCAAAACTCATTTAATATTCTTCAAGGATTAGAAACATTAGGCCTGCGTATGGAGCGACACTGTGAAAATGCCGAGAAGTTAGCGGCTTACCTGAATGCGCATGAGAAAGTGAATTGGGTGAATTATGCTGCACTGCCTGACAGCCCTTATCATGATGTGTGCCAAAAAATTACTGGCGGTAAGGCCTCAGGAATATTGAGTTTTGGTATTAAAGGTGGTTTGAAAGCAGGCGGTGAGTTTATTGATGCTCTACAGATGATTCTTCGTCTGGTTAATATTGGAGACGCAAAATCATTGGCTTGTCACCCTGCATCAACCACACATCGTCAGTTAAATGAAAAAGAGTTAGCTGCCGCGGGTGTGAGTGTTGACCTGATCCGTATCTCGGTAGGTATCGAGAATATTGATGATATTATCGCCGATGTGAGCCAGGCACTTGAGAGCGTTAAATAGGAATCACCATTAATATATTTGAGCACTTTTGCCATGCAATTGATATGATAGCGCCAAGCAGGCTTTATTGCAGAGTGACTGCGCTTAAATAGAAGGTAATTTCATGAAAAACAATCAAGAAAAAAGAAATCGTCGCTTACGTAAAAAGCTCTTTTTAGAAGAGTTTGCGGTTTTAGGTTTTGAACTGAATTGCAAAATTGATAATGCATTCTCTGAAGGCTTTGATCTCTTTCTTGATAACTTCGTCGAGTTTATTGAATCAAGAAACTTGGTAACTGGTGCAGGCGCAAGTGAAACAACATTCAGCGCATTTGTCTGTGCGGATGGCCGTTATGACTCAGCAACTACTGATGATATCAAAGCGGTAGAGCAGTGGTTAACCGCTCAAGATTTCTGTAAGGAAGTGAGTGTTGGCGAATTAGTTGACGCAAACTACAGTTAGTTATTGTTTCAACGATATCAATAAGGGCAGCCATCGGCTGCCCTTTTTTATGCCTGAAGACACTCTTAAATTGCCAATGCAATCCACAATAGGATAGGCAGAGTAATTACCGCGAAGAAGTTACCAAACAGAACCATGGAAGCGACAGTAGACGGTTCAACATTGTATTTTTCCGCAAATAAATAGTTCATTACCGCCGGGGGCAACATGGTAAACAACACCATCATCTGCATTTGCAGGTGGGGTAAGGGGATAAAGAAGTAAATAATGGCAAAGGTTATCGCACCACTGCTTAAGCTAAACAGAGTGGTTAATATTCCAATGCGCAGGCCTGAAAGCCGCAGGTTGACCATTTGAGATCCCAGCGATAACAGCATGACTGGAACTGCGGCCTGGCCAAGCAGACTCGTCGCTTCATATAGGGGAGTCCATACTGGAATATCGAAAAAACTAAAGGCTAAAGCGGAAAATGTAGCAATAAATAGCGGCGTTTTAAATAACTGCTTCATCGACAGTGACCCTTTGTCACTGAGTAGTGCCATACCTAAACTGGTATGTAGCGTGGCCGAGACGACAAACAGCAATACTGCTGAGCTGATCGCTGAATCACCAAAGGTATACGCGAACAGAGGGATCGCAAGGTTACCACTGTTACGAAACATCTGAGGTGGTGCCCAAGCTTTAAAGGTGATCTTGCTAAACTTACACACGGGATACATGAGGATCCCAGGCAGGACTACGGCAGTGATTGCAGCGAACAGCATAGAGAGCTGGGAAACATCGGGTTTCATGGTGGTTAGCGAGGAGAAGATAAGTGCTGGCACGAACACATCAATATTGATGCGGTTTATTGGTTTAAAGTCGGGGTTGAATACCCGGCAGATGACATATCCTACAAACGCGATAGCAAATACAGGAAAGAGGATCCCAATAACTTTTTCTAACACCTTGCTTCCTGCATCTTAGTAAGTAGAGACTCTGTTATAGCACTTAAACTCTGTTTTTTGCCACCATTTTATTGAACGTAAAGCGCTTTTATTTTTTGATAGGGCTACCGTTTCCTATTTTCCTTTCTGATGAAAATTCATTCAAAATTTTGTTCGATTTATCGGCACTTTTAGTCAGGGCTGACACTATCATTAAGGGTGATATGTACGGTTTTTTAGTGAAATTAATAAGTTGAAAGTACGTAACAGTATAGTGACTTGAAACTCGTCATTTCGTAACAAAGTTGAACATGCTGCGTGGGGAAAATGTGTTTTATGAAACAAATCACTTTTCAATATGCAAGTGCGCGATTAAAAGTACGGTATTTGAGACACGAAACCAACAAAAAGTGCTAGTATTACTAGTGGTTATCGGATATAACCGCACTGCAAATATGCATTACCGCTTAACCAAATTGAAACATTTACTTGGTTGTTTGACCACTGGTAGAGGTTCCAAGCTAACAATACATTCCACTGAACATTACTTTGTTAAATAGAATAAATATCTAATTAGCCGTTGTTAAGCATGCGTTTTGTTGATTAAAAATATAAATATAAGGGATTGATATGTTAAAGAAAATTGCAATTTCAACCATTGCTGTTGCGGGGATGATGGCAACTCAAGCTATGGCTGATACTAAGCACGTCGTTATTGGTACTGGTGGACAAACTGGTGTTTATTATCAAGTAGGTGGTGCAATTTGCCGTCTAGTTAATAAAGGCACAGCGGATCACGAAATCAACTGTACTCATAAAACGGGTGGTTCTGTTACTAACATCAATGGTATTCGCTCTGGCGATGTCGATATGGGTGTTGCACAGTCTGATTGGCAGTACCACGGTTACAACGGTACCGCACCGAAGAAATTCCCAGATGGAGCATTTACAGAGCTTCGTGCAGTTTTCTCTGTACACGCCGAACCATTCACTGTTGTTGCACGTGCTGATTCAGGCATTAAAACGTTTGAAGATCTAAAAGGCAAAAAAGTGAACGTGGGTAACCCGGGTTCAGGTCAACGTGGCACCATGGAAGTAATCATGGAGAAGATGGGCTGGACAATGGATGATTTCGCTGTTGCTTCTGAACTGAAATCTTCTGAGCAGGCTGCTGCACTTTGTGATGGTAAAGTTGATGCAATCATCTTTACTGCAGGCCACCCAAATGGCTCAATCAAAGAAGCAACGACTTCTTGTGATGCTCGTTTGATTCCAGTAGACAACGATGTTGCTAAGAAACTAGCAAGCGACAATGATTACTACGCGATGACAACGATTCCTGCTGGCATGTACAAAGGAACTGATACTGATATCGCTACGTTCGGTGTTGGTGCGACTTTTGTAAGCTCAACAGCAGCAAGTGACGAAGTGATCTACCAGATGGTTAAGTCTGTATTTGAAAACTTCAAACGCTTCAAGAAAATGCACCCAGCATTTGCTCACCTTGAAGAGAAAAACATGATTGTAGACAACCTGTCTGCACCTTTGCATGACGGCGCAGTTCGTTACTACAAAGAGAAAGGCTGGATGTAATCCACCGATAGAATGTTGGGCGGGGGTGATTTCACTCCCGCTCAACTGTTTCTGGCATACCACGTTATTTTAACCATTCTTATAAAATCTAGAATTAGAAAAGAGTGTTGAAAATAGCGTTAGATGTTTTTATAGATGCAGTAAGAAGGGAAATTTAGGTATGACTCAAAACAATACCAATGAATCAGTAATGAGTGACGAAGATCTGCAAGATCTGGTCGCATCAACTGATACAGGTGGACGAAACCCATCCAACGAACAAGTCGTAAAATTAATGGCTTGGATCGCATTGGCATGGTCCATTTTTCAAGTATGGATAGCTTCACCATTTCCATTCGCACTTGGCTGGGGTATTTTTTCCAGTGGTGATGCTCGTTCAATTCATTTGGCTTTCGCTCTATTTTTAGCTTTTCTTGCTTATCCCGCTTTTAAGAGTTCACCGAGGCGTAGTATTCCTCTGGTTGATTGGGGTTTAGCCGGGGTCGGTGCCTTATGTGCACTCTATCCGTTTATTGCTGACAGTGCTTTGGCGGAGTCAATTTTTGGAATCAGACTCTCTAATCGTCCGAGTAACCCGAACCAGTTTGATATTTTTGTCTCTGTGATCGGTATTCTCATGCTGCTTGAGGCGACACGACGTGCGTTAGGTCCACCTCTAATGACCATCGCTATCATCTTCTTGTGTTACACCTTTTTTGGCCCTTATGCGCCAGAGTTGATTGCGTGGAAAGGGTCGACGTTTGGCGGCACTATGGATCACCAGTGGCTCTTCTCTGAAGGGGTATTTGGAATCGCTTTAGGGGTGTCGACGGATCTGGTATTCCTTTTTGTACTGTTCGGTGCACTGCTTGATAGAGCGGGTGCTGGTAACTACTTTATTAAAGTGGCCTTCTCTTTGATGGGGCACTTCCGTGGTGGTCCTGCAAAAGCGGCGGTTGTGGCTTCTGGTATGACTGGCCTTATTTCAGGGTCATCAATTGCTAACGTGGTAACGACGGGTACTTTTACCATTCCAATGATGAAACGAGTGGGTTTCAGTGCTGAAAAAGCAGGTGCGGTTGAAGTGGCCTCATCGGTGAATGGTCAAATCATGCCACCAGTTATGGGCGCAGCGGCTTTCTTGATGGTGGAATACGTTAATATTCCCTATTTTGAAGTGGTAAAACACGCTTTCTTACCGGCAATTATCTCGTACATTGCTCTGGTTTACATCGTGCACCTTGAGGCGATGAAACTGAACATGCAAGGCTTATCACGAGAAGGCGCGCAGAAGTCTTTTAAGTGGGTACTTGTATCATGGGCAATGACACTGCTACCAATGATTGCGTTGTGTGGTGGGCTCTATTACCTCTCAGAAGCATATCAAATTTTGCAAACCGTTGAGGCACGTTTAGCGGCGGTTATTGCGGTTATTGCGGTACAGTTTGGTATTTTTAATACTTTCAAAAAACGAGCCACCAAAGAGACTTACGCTAAGAACATCTCCGTGGGGGCCATGGTACTGGGCAATCTAATTGTCGGCGCATTTGGTCTATTCTTTGCGATTGATATTTTAGAGTCTCTAGTCAGTGAAGCGGTACTGCCTTGGGTTATCTCACTATTCTTGTTAGTCGCTTATATCATCCTCGCTCGTTACAGTTCTGGCTATCCTGATTTAGTGATGGACGATCCAAACTCACCGGTACTAAGCTTGCCTGAAGTTGGGCCAACCGTGAAATCGGGTCTGCACTTCTTACTGCCTGTTGTGCTGTTGATCTGGTGTTTGATGATCGAACGTAAATCTCCAGGTTTGTCGGCGTTTTATGCCGCGGCATTGATGATCTTTATTCTTCTGACTCAGCGTTATGTGTTTGCCTATTTCCGTAAAGAGGGAACTATGGGCAAGCTGAGACAGGGTGTTGATGAGCTGATTGAAGGCATGATTGCTGGTGCTCGCAACATGATTGGTATTGGTATCGCTACTGCAGCAGCTGGCATTATTGTTGGCGCCGTATCGCAAACCGGTGTCGGGCTGAAACTGGCCGCATTGGTTGAATTCCTATCAATGGGTCACATTATTCTAATCCTATTGTGGACTGCGATTCTGAGCTTGATCTTAGGTATGGGCTTACCAACAACAGCAAACTACATCGTGGTATCTTCACTGTTGGCCCCGGTGATTGTGAGTCTAGGTCAGCAAAATGGGTTGATTGTACCTCTGATTGCAGTGCACATGTTTGTGTTCTATTTTGGTATTATGGCGGATGTAACGCCTCCGGTGGGGCTTGCCTCATTTGCCGCGGCGGCGGTGTCGGGTGGTGATCCAATTCGTACCGGTTTTGTCGCGTTCTTCTATTCGCTTCGTACGGCACTACTGCCATTCCTGTTTATCTTTAATACAGATCTACTCTTGATGGATGTCACCTTCTTAGAGGGGATCATTGTCTTCTTTGTGGCTACCGCGGCGATGTTGATATTTACCGCTGGTACACAAGGTTACTTTATGACTAAATCTAAGCTTTGGGAGTCTGCGGGACTTATCTTAGTCGCGTTTACTCTGTTTAGACCGGGTTTTTGGTTGGACTACGTGGTGCCACCTTATGATGAGCGTCCAGGATCAGAGTTAACTCAAATAATGGGTGATGCGCAGATTAATGAAGAGCTGCGAATCTTAGTGGATGGACAAAATGACGTTGGTGACCCTGTTACGCTAACCATGATCATCAAGGTGGCTGAGGGTGAAACGGGCGCAGAGCGTATCGAAAACTATGGTTTAGAGCTGTTGCAAAATGATAAGGGAGAAACCTTTGTCGATGGTATTGGCTTTGACAGTGCTGCTGAGAAAGCAGGATTTGATTATGACCAAGTGATAGTGGATGTTGGGGTTCCTATGGACCGCCCACCGCGTCAGCTTTTCTATATTCCAGCTTTGATGTTGTTAGGATTTATTGTTGTTTGGCAACGTCGTCGCCATACCAAAGAGACTCAAACCGCGAATGCGTGAGGGAGTGGTAAACATGTTTGAACATATATTATTGACCGTTGATTTAGAACACGAAGCAAGCTGGAAGAAGTCGTTACCCAGTGCGATAGAGAGTGCGAAGGCTTTTAATGCAACGTTGCACATTATGACTGTTGTACCTGATTTCGGTGGCACGTTGGTGAGTTCTTTTTTCCCGAAAGATCACAAGAAGCAGATGATAGAAGCAACAAACAATGGATTGCACGCTTTTGTCAAAGAACGTGTACCTAAAGAGATTAAGGTCCAGCACATTGTTGCTTATGGCACTGCTTATGAAGAGATCTTGCACGTTGCGCAGCAGATAGATGCTGATCTGATCATAATGGGTGAACGTGCCAAGAAAAAACGTACCAAACGAAAACATGTGGAAGATTACATGATCGGTCACAATGCCTCTCGTGTTGTACGTTATGCAAAATGTTCCGTATTAGTGGTGCGTGATAAAGAGTAGCGCTCTTTATTCACCGCATTTAGAGATTGAAAAAGTCGTAATGCCTTGAGCTGCACGACTTTTTTATTATCTACATCCTGTTACCCTACGGTAAGCTTTTATCAATAATCGAGAATAAGAAGTGTCAAAATCTATTCACCAACCTGTTATGGGCGCTAGCTGGATGCTCACGGCAGGTTTGGCATTTGCAATTGTAAATAGCCTTGCTCAGTACGCCAGTATGAACTTTGGATTAGCCTCTACCACTGTAGCATTGCTTCAATATGGTATCGCATTGGTTGTCATTTTACCTTATCTGCGTACTTTAGGTATTCGTAACTCATTACGAACCAACCAGTTAGGTAAACATGTACTGCGTGTTTTTCTCTCTGTCATTGGTATTCAACTATGGTTATGGGCATTGGCTTATCCGGTCCCTATTTGGCAGGGCATCGCTCTATTAATGACTTCTCCGTTATTTGCAACGATAGGGTCAGGTCTGTTTCTGAAAGAGAAAGTCGGTGTGGCCAGGTGGGGCGCGACGTTAATGGGTTTCACAGGTGCAATGATCATTCTAGAGCCATGGGGTGATGCTTTTAATTGGGCGACTCTACTGCCAGTAGGGGCTGCCTTTTTTTGGGCCTGTTACTCATTGATGGTGAAGCAGATGTCTAGTGATGATTCCCCGTCTACCATGCTGGTCTACCTACTTCTATTGATTACCCCTTTTAATATTATATTGGCTTTACCGGACTGGCAGTTGCCGACAGCGGGCATTAGTTGGATGGTATTGATTGCCGCTGGAGTGTTTACAGCATTGGCACAGTGGGCAATAGTGAAAGCCTATTCTGTCGCTGATGCTTCGTTTGTACAGCCATTTGATCACGCCAAATTGCCATTGAATGTGTTAGCTGGTTGGATGGTCTTTGGTTGGGTTCCACCAGGAAGACTTTGGTTAGGTGCTGCCATTATTATTGCGTCTGTTGTGTTTATTACGCAGTGGGAAAGAAAAGCAGGAAAGTAGAGTCTATTTTCCTGCTTGGAAATGACGTTACCGACTATGCGAGTGCTTGTTGCAGGTCGGCAATTAAATCGTCAGGGTCTTCAATACCTACTGAGATTCTGACCAAGCCATCAGTGATACCGATCTCTTCACGACGCGCTTTGGGTACGCCAGAGTGAGTCATCGCTGCAGGGTGCTGAGCCAAACTTTCAGTGCCGCCTAAGCTGACTGCCAGTTTAACCAGTTTCAAGCTATCAAGGACTTTAAAGGCTGCTTGTTGGCCACCCACGACTTCAAAGGAGAAGGTCGATCCCGCACCGCTGCACTGCTTTTTGTAGATGTGGTATTGAGGATCAGCGTCTGACAGTAATCCTGGGTAGTCAATACGGCTTATTTTCTGGTGCGTAGCCAAAAAATCGACCACTTTTTCGGCGCCAGAGGTTGACGCTTGCATGCGGATTTTTAGCGTCTCTAGAGAGCGTAAAATCAACCACGCGGTATTCGAATCCATGGTGGTACCAATGCCATTACGAACCTTACGAATTCTGCTAATCAGTGCCTTGCTGCCTGAACAGCTGCCACCAATCAGATCCGAGTGGCCACCCACGTATTTGGTCAATGAGTAGAGACATAGGTCAGCGCCATGCTTGAGCGGTTGCTGCCACAGTGGACCTAACATGGTGTTATCTACAGCCAAAACCGGTTTGTGTGTTGATACCATGGCATCGATAAGTTCACGGCAACGCGAAAGATCGATCAAATTATTGGTTGGGTTATCTGGGGTTTCAACCAAGACTACCGACACATTCCCTAGCTGTTGTGCTTGTTTCAGTGCAGCTTCAAGCGCTTCACTGCCTTGACTCGACATAAATCCAACGGCTTGAATACCAAGTTGTTTTAAAATGCCATTGATCAGACTGTCACTACCGCCATAGATTGGCTCAGAGTAGACAATGACATCGCCTGGTTTGGACAGCGCCAGTAATACCGTAGAGATGGCTGACATGCCACTGCCTGTGACTAAACAATCTTCAGCTTGATCCCAGACAGCAATACGGTTTTCAGCGATCTCAATGGTTGGATTATTAAACCTTGAATAGACCAAACCCGCTTGCTCACCCGCTTCAAGGGGACGCCTGCCTGATACCACATCAAAAAAATCTTTACCTTGGGCAGCAGAGTCAAAAACAAAAGTGGACGTTTGAAAGTTAGGACACTTAATCGAGCCTTCCGAAAGCTTAGGATCGTAACCGTAACCCATCATCATGGACTCCGGTTTAAGTGGGTGTTTACCTATAGTGCTTTTTTTATAATGGTCTGACATCATCTCTCCTTGTTGAATGTCCTTTTGCCGATAATATACAGTAAACCGATGAACAGACGAAGGCTCTATAGGAGGTTTTTATTAAATTTGGTTCATATTTCTTTGGTGTTAATGGCGAAACGCAGTGAGATAGATAGCATATTTGTTTGTTCTCCAGAGAAACTCACTTGGTCCCAATGAACAGCGGTACTCCATTGGGTAGTCCAGTGATATTCAATACCTGCCCCAAATAGCCACTCAGTATCTGAATGTTTAATACGGTATTGTAATGTTGTTTGTTCGCCATGCCAGTGGATAGCACCGATGCGCCCAAAGAGAGACCAGTCAGGAGTCAGGAAATAGACAGGGCGAAGTGCGGCCGCAATACCATGTCCGGAGAGTGGGAGGGCTTGAACGAAATCTTGCTGATAGTCGCTTCCTAAATTGGAGGCACTACCGGAGATATTACCAAAATCTAGGTAACCGGTTTCGACATAGAGGTTCTGGTGCAGCTTCCAATCTACCCATAGGCTGTATCCAGAACGGCTGGTATTTAATGTTGTCACTGAAGGTGGATAGCCTTTAGCTTGCAACGACTGGTTTATATCTGCTGTTGTTGATTCTGAGTGTACTCTGCCTACGCCAACACTGAAATGTGCGGGTATCCAGGCACTTTCTGATGACTGTACCTTTTGAATATTCAGAAAAAAAAAGACACTCAGTAACAACAGACTTAACAGGCTAATACCAGACCCAGAACTGACAATGATGGCCTCATCGTAGTTGATATTGATGGTTACCTTCACTGTTGCGTTTGCGAGTCCATCAAAGACCTGAACCAGTAATGAGTAAGGTTCACTTCGTGACGCTGGATTGACCGGCAGGGTGATAAAACGTAACTCCGCTGAGTTGGTATCGATAGTGAAAAGGGCACTGTCATTATTGGGGTCAGTAATAATGGAGTAGCTAAGGGGATCCCCATCAACATCTTCTGCAGTAATAAATCCGACGCTATAGGTGTCAACCTCTACAGATATCCGCTTTG
Organism: Aliivibrio kagoshimensis; assembly: GCF_050337105.1. NCBI lineage: Bacteria > Pseudomonadati > Pseudomonadota > Gammaproteobacteria > Vibrionales > Vibrionaceae > Aliivibrio > Aliivibrio kagoshimensis. The sequence continues at coordinate 12,378 of NZ_JAKJSQ010000060.1, read as the reverse complement.
AACCTTCAAATAGTTGCACTGCTGGGCGCCCAAAATTGGTGAGGTCATAATAGACAACGTAAGGGATAAGACTATCGGTAATTGCGAGAGAGAGGTAGTAAGCGTTGGAATTACTAAACCCTGCCGAACCTAATGTACTCCATGCTCCATTGAGAAATTGCATGGCATGAACCCGGTTACTCATACTTGCGTCTTGAAAAGCAACAATTGGGATTCCGTTGTTATTGATAGCCATAGAGATATAGTTGGCATCACTGGGGCTAAACCCCTCTGTGCCTACTGTTTGCCATACGGTACCATTAAATTGCATTACGCTGAGCTTGCGAGTTTGAGGCTCATCTCGATACGCGACATAAAAGGTATCGTCGCTGCTTTTGGCTAACACAGTAAAATTCGCCGCTCCAGTTGTAAAGCCGGCACTTCCAACCGTAGACCATGATCCTGCTGAAAACTTCATCACAGTTGCTTTGGAGCCTTGGTTATCATCCCTAAAAACGACATAGGGTGTATCGTCATTATGAAGCACCAAAGAGGGGTAGTAGGAGTAAGTCACTGATGCGGCCACACCGCCAAGCAGATTCCAATTGCTGCCATCAAACGCCATCACTTTAGTTTTATAGCTGTCATTATTATCGGTAAAAGCTACATAAGGTTGACTGCTGCTGCTCGTGGCTATAGAGACATAGCTTGAGGTATCCCCCGAAAATCCGACACTACCTACCTGTTGCCAACTGGTGCCATTGAATGATTTGACACTGATCTTATAACTATCACTTTTGTCAATATATGCAATGAACAGGCTACCATTGGCGGCCATGCTGAGATCCAGATTATCTATTTCACCAGCAGAGATACCAGCGATACCCACTAGTTGCCATGTGCCATCTTCTAATGTCATTACAGACGCTTTTCCTGCTGAGGTGGTGTCTTTAAAGGCAATATATGGGGTGTTATTATCCAAGGTGATGCGCGAGAAAAGCCCGGTAGAGGTGGTGAAATTACTTTGACCTGCAACCATCCAGGCGTTGCTGTTGAGATCAATGAAGTAGGGTATTTGATTACTGACAGCACTAGACGAATACAGAAGTACCACGTAAAAAACTATCTGGGCTATTGAATATAAGCACTTTTTCCTCATCTTTTGAGTATAGATATAAATATAAATAATTGGATGTGATCGAATTACTCAGATCAAACGTATAGATTTGTATGATGAGCTAAAAGGCAATAATTATGAAACGGATGTTGTTTCCTCTGCCTCTTTTTTTGTTACCTAACGGTTTGACAAGACTACGAATTATTGAGCCCAAACATTTAAAAATGGTAACGCAAAGTGTTGGACATATTGGTTTTGTTATTGTTTATGTGGAGAACAATAATCTAAGCGATAATTATGAGTGGGGGGTATTAGTAAAAATTGTTGATTTTCATTGGGCTAACGATGGATTTTTGATGCTGGATGTGAAAGCTGATTCATTGGTGACGATCGATGCTGTTTTTGAACAACAGGATAATTTGCAATGCGCAGACATCAGTTATAAACCAGTGTGGGAGTCATTCGAGTATTCACTTTTACATCATAGCGAAATGTATGAGCTCACCAGGTTACTTTTTGATTTTTATAATAAAAATAGTAATTATGGTGAATTGTATAACATTCGGGAGTCCCTAAGGAACATTAACGAAGAGAGACGTGATCAATCAGAAAAATGGTTGTGCTATAGGTGGTTGGAACTATTGCCTATTAATATTCAAGTAAAAAGATCGCTGGTTGGTAAGAGAGGCTATCGGCAGAGTATTGATTTGTTGCGTACACTCATATTAGAAAAGTAATTGTGATCCATTATGTTGTTTGCATCGTATAAGTAGAAATAAGAAGCAAAAATGAATAGGAGGAGAAGGTAATGATGACAGAAAGCAGGGAGCCCTCCTCGACAAATCCGCCAGTGAGTGAGATTGATGAGAATGAACAGACTCAATGCACGGCTTGGTTAATTGCAATCTCAGAAGATCGAGATAAAGAGGCATTTAAACAAGTCTTCCTTCACTTCTCACCTAAGATACAACGGGTTGCAGAGCAAAAGTTAGGTTGCCCCTCTAAAGCGATGGAAGTGGTTCAAGAGACCATGAGTAATGTATGGCGAAAATCTCATCTCTATTCAGTCAGCAAAGGTGCTGCTTCAACGTGGATTTATACCATCATGAGAAACGTCATTTTTGATGCCTTACGTAAGGTAAAAAGAAACCAAGAGTTACCATTGAGTGAGGATATCTGGCCCGTTGAAAATCAACATGATATTGATGGTAACGACTTCCAAGATCATCTGCAAAATAGGCAGATGCAGCAGTTGGTGAATGCGTTACCGACTAAGCAAAAAGAGGTGATTACCTCGCTCTATTTTCATGAAATGACGCAACTGCAGTTATCACAACACCTAAATGTGCCAATTGGCACCGTTAAGTCGAGGTTACGGTTAGCGCTTGCCAAATTGCAGCAGCAAATAGGAGGGGAAAATGACTAAACATCATCCGACAAAAATGCTCTTAGAGAGCTATGTTGCTGGAGAATTACCTGCCTCATTAAGTGCCGCTATCTCGATTCATCAAGAGATGTGCTTAAGCTGTAGTGAGCAGATTTATTTACTAACACAGCAACAAGCGGAACATACCTTTTCCAGCGAACATGATGCCATGAGGCAAGAAACACTATTGCCCGATTTTTCTGAAATGATCGAAGCCATTGTTTCTGATGATGGGATTGAAGAAACCACGAGCCTAGACTTAAAAGTGTTGGAAATAAAAGGAAAACCATTCACTCTGCCACGAGCGTTGACTCATATGGACCTTGGCCGCTGGGTCAACGTAGGAAAAATTTCTCGCGCAAAACTGGATCTGAATGAGGGAGAGAGGCATAGCCATCTTCTTTATATAGAGCCGAATGGCGTTATCCCAAAACATACCCACAAAGGGATTGAAGTAACCCTGCTATTAGAGGGGAGCTTTAGTGATGAGATGGGGGAATATCATGCGGGTGACTTTATTGTGCTTGATGGAAACCATCATCATCAGCCAATGACGAATACTGGCTGTTTATGTTTAACCGTGGTTGATGATGCCCTTCATTTTACAGAAGGCGTGAGTAAGCTACTTAATCCCATCGGTAGTTTTATCTATTAATGCGTCGCACAGGGTAGGAGAATTTTATGTCAGAGCAATTGCAGAATTCACATAAAATGGACAAAGTGAAAGTGGGTATTAGCGCCTGTTTATTAGGCCATAAAGTACGCTTTGATGGCGGTCATAAGCGCTCTCACTTTTGTGCTGAAGCGTTAGCTGAATATGTTGAGTATCAAACTTTCTGCCCAGAAGTTGCCGTTGGCTTGCCGGTTCCAAGACCGACGATCAGGCAAATCGATAGAGGGGGCATTATTCATGTCAGTACACCAGATGGCAGCAGTGATGTCACGACGTTATTGAATGAGTATGGTGAACAGGTGGCGAGCAGTATTGATTCTCTTTCGGCGTTTATTTTTACAGCTAAAAGCCCCAGTTGCGGAATGGAAAGAGTGAAGGTATGGCAGCATGATGGCAAAGGGTCGAAATCAGATGGGATAGGGCTATTTGCAGCTAAGATCATGACGCTCTGCCCAAATCTGCCGTGTGAAGAGAGTGGCAGACTGAACGATCCCGTGATTCGCGAAAATTTTATACTAAGAATGTACGCTTATCATAAGTGGCAATCATTGCTAAGTGGTGGCATGACAAAACACAAATTGGTCCAGTTTCATAGCCAGTATAAATACACCCTAATGAGCCATCAGTTGGTGAGTTATCGCCAGTTAGGTCGATTAGTGGCAAGCGCTGAAAAAGATATTGATCAGCTGGCGCAACAGTACATCAAGCTTTTTATGCAAACCTTAAAGATAAAAAGTAATCGTAAAACGCACACAACCACACTGCAGCATGTACAAGGGTATTTTTCTCGTTATTTAGAGAGCTACGAGCGAGTAGAGTTAACTAAACAAGTGCACGCGTATCGATTAGGGATTGTCCCTCTATTGGTTCCGCTCACGTTGTTGAGACACTATCTATTGAAATACCCCAACCCCTATTTGTCACAGCAAACCTATTTTCATCCCTACCCGGAAGCGCTTAGATTATTAGGTTGATATGAGGTTGTTATCGTTCTTGGATAGAGTGAGGGATTAACCATGGAAAATCGTGAATTACACCGATGCACAGCCGAAAAACCAGACTGGTTAGTACGCTTTATCGATACATACCAAGGGCTATCTATAAACAATTTAGACTCACTGGATATGGTGTATCACCAAGATATCTTCTTTCAAGACCCGTTGCATCATGTTCAAGGCTATCAGGCACTTCAGCACTACTTTAGCCAACTTTATACCAATTTATCTGCCTGTGAGTTTATCGTGAAGCATACGATTTGTCATGACAATGAAGCCGCTATCTACTGGACCATGAGATTTTGTCATCGACAATTAAAGGGTGGACAGGAGATTGAGGTCAGTGGACATTCACTATTAAAAGAGTGTGAACAGAGAGTCGTTTATCATCGGGACTATTTAGATGTGGGTGAGATGCTTTATGAGCACCTTCCCGTTGTCGGATCGCTGATTCGCTATGTGAAAAAACAGGCGGCAACATCATGAAACGAGTATTAATTACTGGAGCATCTTCTGGCATTGGTCATGCATTGGCCCTCTCCTACGATTCACTGGGTTATGAAGTATGGGCCTGTGGACGAAACGTAGCCAGATTAGAGGCGTTGATTGCAAAAGGTAATCATATTCAGTCGCTACAGTTTGATATCAATGATAATCAGCAAATAGCTAGGATAGCAAACGACTTTGATGGCTCATTGGATCTCCTCATTTTGAATGCCGGTAATTGCGAATACATCGATAATGCTAGGCAGTTTGATGGTGAATTGTTTGAAAGGGTAGTGAGAACAAATCTGATTTCAGTAGGGTACCTGCTTCAAGCTTGGCTGCCGAAAATGAAACATGGCAGTCAGTTGGCATTGATAGGGTCGAGTGTCACTTTACTCCCTTTACCAAGAGCGCAAGCATACGGTGCCTCTAAAGCTGGGCTTGCATACCTTGCTGACACATTGTCCCTCGACTTAAAAGAGGATGATATTCGCGTCTCTTTGGTCTCTCCTGGGTTTGTCGAGAGCCCGTTAACCGATAAAAATGATTTCTCTATGCCAATGATCATTTCGGTAAAAGAGGCGGCAAAACAGATTGTGTCTGGTTTACAGGCGGGGCAACGTCATATCCAATTTCCTAAACGCTTTATTTGGGTGTTAAAGCTGGTGTCTTGGCTCCCTTTTTCACTGCTAAAAAGAATGGTTTCATCTGCGTAGTTAACGCTGTCAATAAGGATTTTATTATGAAAAACATCGCCATTATTGGTTCGGGTATTTCAGGGTTAACCAGCGCTTTTCTGTTAAGCAAAAAACATAACATAACGCTGTTTGAAAAAAACTCTACCTTAGGAGGGCATACTGCAACAGTTGATATTGAATACCAAGGTGAGCAGCATGCCATTGACACCGGTTTTATTGTCTTTAATGACCGAACTTATCCTAACTTTTTAGCCTTATTGGAACACATTGGTGTGGACAAAAAAGAGACAGAGATGAGCTTCAGTGTGGTGAATAGGGATAGTGGTATGGAGTATAACGGACATACATTGAACACCCTGTTTTCACAACGTAAAAACGTATTTAGCTTCTCGTTCTGGCATTTGATTACTGACATCGTCCGTTTTAATCGTGTATGCAAAAAACTATACAGTGAGGATGATATCGATCTCTCATTAACCCTAGGGGACTTTTTAGACAAGCAGGATTTTTCAGAATTCTTCGCTCAGCACTACATTTTACCTATGGGTGCGGCCATCTGGTCCACTAGTTTGTTACAGATGAAAGCGTTTCAATTACGATTTTTTATCCGCTTCTTCCACCATCATGGGCTCCTGAATGTTATTGACCGTCCGCAGTGGTATGTGATTCCAGAGGGCTCAAGAAGTTATATAGAGCCTTTAATAAAGAGTTTTAAACAGAGTATTGAACTGAACAGTCACATTGATTCTGTTATCAGAGAAAGAAACGGTGCCACTATCAGATTTACGGATCAATCCGAGCGCCATTTTGATGAGGTGGTGTTTGCCTGCCACTCTGATCAAGCGCTTGCGCTACTTGCGGATCCAACGTTCACTGAACTTGAAGTGTTAGGGGCAATGAGATACTCAAATAATGAGGTGGTTCTACATGCTGATGAGCAACTGCTTCCGCGTTATAAACGCTCGTGGGCCAGCTGGAATTATCAGTTGACTGAGGATAGAACACGCCCAGCGAGTGTTACGTACAATATGAATATTCTACAGGGCATAGAGAGCAAGCATACTTTTTGTGTTTCTTTGAATCAAACCGAGTACATCGAGCCTTCAAAAGTGATCCGGCATTTTACCTATGCGCACCCGATATTTGATCAACAAAGCCAAGCGGCACAACGTCGTCGTGATGAAATTTGCGGAAAACATCATACCCATTATGTTGGTGCTTACTGGTATAACGGTTTTCATGAAGACGGGGTGAAAAGTGCAGTGGATGTCGGGAGTCGCTTTGATTGTCAATTAGAGAGTGAATCCAACATTGTGAAGCCATTGAGCTTGTGTAATGAATAGTTTTAATAGTGCTATTTTTGAAGGAAGGGTGCGACACAGACGTTTCACACCAAGATCTCACGCATTTAGTTATCAACTTTACATGTTGGCACTAGACCTTGATGAAATCGATCAACTTACTGAAATAAAAGGAATTTTCGGTAAACAATTTTATAACCTGCTGCGTTTTAATGAAAAAGATTATCTTAAAAGTGAACCAGGAAACCTTAAGCAACGTATAACTCATAAAGTACAACAGTTAGGTGGCCGCTGGGGGGATGATCCTCAACAAGAGCGGGTAATCATGTTAGTCCAATGTCGATGTGTAGGGCTCTATTTCAGTCCAATAAATTGTTATTTTTGTTACGACGTGTTGGGGCAGTGTCAATACATGCTGGCAGAAGTGAGTAACACGCCCTGGAACGAACGGCACTACTACTTGATTGATATGAAGGATCAAAAGCCGAGTGATAAAGCATTTCATGTATCGCCATTCATGCCGATTGATATGACATATCACTGGAGAATTAGAGCACCAAGCTTAGCAAAGCGGACCAATGAGCAATTGACCAATAGACTTTTGGTTCACATTGAAAACCATCAAGAGGTAAGCGTTTCACAAAGTCACGCTATAGAAGGCAGTCATGTTAAAGGCAGCAATAAAGTGTTTGATGCGACGCTGGCTCTTGAGGCGACCCACTTTACGCAACGTAATCTGTTGAAAACGTGGTTAAGTATTCCCCTGATGACGGTAAAAATCGTCGCGGGTATTTATTGGCAGGCCGCAAAACTGTTTATGAAAAAGGTCCCCTTTATTGGTCATCCCAATCGTTAAAACCAGAGAAGAATCGAGGTTGATATGGAACAAGTTAATGGCAATGTAATCACAACAGGCGACATTAAATTGATGAGTTGGTATGACAACATGTGCCGTAAGATGGTGTTTAAACACTTTAGTGATATGAGCAATGCCTGTATTGAGGTGATTGAAGGAGCCACCACCCATCAATTTGGCGATGTACACAGTCCCTTGATAGGACAGGTTGTGATTCATGATGTGCGAGTCTACCGAGATTTTGTGAAAGGGGGCAGTATTGGCGCGGCAGAGAGCTATATCGCACATCGTTGGAGTAGCCCAAATTTAACGGCATTGATTCGGGTTTTCGCAAAAAATCAACAGGCTATGGATGAGCTTGAAGGAAAAGCAACCTGGCTAACTAAACTCAAATATCGCTGGACACACTACCGTCATAACAACAGCGAACAGGGCTCAAAAAGAAATATATTAGCCCACTATGATCTTGGTAATTCACTCTATAAAACTTTTTTAGACCAAGAGATGATGTATTCATGTGCCTTGTATGACCAACAATCGACCACCATCGAAAGTGCACAGCTAAATAAATTAAAGGTGGTCTGTGAAAAGCTAGAGCTGCAACCCAGTGATCACCTGCTTGAGATTGGTACTGGATGGGGAGGCTTGGCCATCTATGCCGCAACAAACTACGGTTGCAAAGTGACGACCACCACGATATCTGACGAGCAGTATGAATATGCCAAACATCGAATCACCGAGTTAGGTCTAGATAAGCAGATTACGTTATTGAAAAAGGATTATCGTCAGCTAACAGGACAGTATGACAAGTTGGTCTCTATAGAGATGATTGAAGCGGTGGGTGATGAGTATTTCTCTACCTTTTTCACACAATGTAATCGACGATTAAAAGCCGATGGAAAGTTATTGATTCAATCAATTACCATCGCTGACCAACGCTATGAACAGTATAAAAATAGCGTCGATTTTATTCAAAAATATATTTTTCCCGGCGGCTGCTTACCCTCTATTGAAGTGTTAAGTCGGCACATAAGTTGTGACACTGACATGATGATTGAACAGATTGATGAGATGGGATTGCACTACGCTCGAACGTTGTCTGAATGGCAACAACGCTTTCAAGCCGCATGGCCGGAATTGGAACCGCTTGGTTATGATATGCAATTTAAGCGTTTGTGGCAGTATTACCTCAGTTACTGTGAAGGCGCATTTTTAGAGCGAGTGATCAGCACGCATCATATTGTGGCTAGAAAACCGCAGTACCTAGGTCGAGATGATGAAAAAGTTTTGGATTATTAATCTCGTAATATTTCAGTCGGCTTGGTTTATCGCCGCACTGTTACAGCAGCAATCAGTGCCCATTTTACTGGTGCTACTCGTGATGAATTTTGTGCTTAGTCCAACGCGGACTGCTGATTTTCGATTGCTGCTTTGGGTGCCTCTGGGTTGGGTGCTCGATTACACACTGATTCAGTCTACTCTGTTTCTTTCGAGTAGTGGTTCTCCGGGTATCCCCGTCTGGTTAATGTGTTTTTGGTGTCTGTTTATTGTCTCTTTGAACCACTCTATGGATTGGCTGAGTCGACTGCCCCGTATTCCAATCAGTATCTTTGGGGCGATGTTTGCTGGTATCAGTTATCTATCGGCCATCAAATTTGGGGCTTTGCAAACGGATCACAGCTTGATATTGGTTTTTACAGTGATATTTAGCTGTTGGTGTTGTCTTTTTCCTCTGTTGTTGCATGTGAAGGTGAAGGTTCAAGTCGCGACAATCAGTAACGATCATTAGGAGAGTAGGATGAAAAATCTCACGGTTATCATGCTGTGCTGTTGGTTAGCGCTGCCACTATCTGCCTTATCTACGACATTAAATGGCCCTTTATCAACGCTGAAAAAATCGGGGCAAGGTACGATGAACTTTATGTTTTGGTCCGTGTATAAAGCTGAATTATATGGGCCTGACGTACTGTATCTTCCCAATCGTTACCCTAAAGCCCTTAATATTACCTACTATCAAAATATTACGAGTGAAGCATTAATCGATGCGACCTATGAGCAGTGGATGCATCTGAAGTATGACGAGAAGATCATTACCTCATGGTTAAAAACATTGAGACTGATATGGCCTGATATTAAAAAAGACGAGCAGATATTGCTGGTGGTTAATGGTGAAGGAATGAGTCACTTCTATCATCAAGGAGAACCCATCGGCCAGATAAATGACCAAAGATTTGGTGATGCATTTCTCTCGATATGGCTATCGGAATCAACCAGTAGACCCAAGCTGCGTAAAAAGCTGATGGGTTTTATCAAAAGTGATGAGTAAGGGGTACTTATGCTAAGTAAAAAATGGGCTACTCTGTTTCTTACGGTCGTTTTGTCTCTGTTGATGTCATGCACAGCCAATATTAAGGAGTATCAACACACTGCTCCAGCGTTTCATCTAGATGAATTCTTTAGTGGTAAGCTAATGGCCTATGCGATAGTTTTAGATCGGCATGGCAATCTACAGCGACGTTTTGTGGCTGATATCTCCGCAAATTGGCAAGACGGCGTTGGTATTGTCGATGAGTGGTTTACCTATGATGACGGTGAAATGATGACTCGGCAATGGCGTTTGGTAAAAGCGGGTGACGGAACCTACTACGGCACAGCAGGTGATGTGGTTGGCCGGGCTGAAGGTGAAGAAAGTGGCGCGGCCTTTTATTGGAAATACCCTCTGTTGATTACTATCGACAATACAGAGTATGAGGTGATGTTAGACGATTGGATGTTTCTTATCGTTGAAAAAAGGTTGATCAATAAAACGGAGATAAGCAAATTTGGATTTAAAGTGGGTGAAGTCATCATTTTTATTGAGAAAGTAGAACCCACCCAAATACCAGTGGAAAAGAGCCTGTAAATAAATCAGAGTAATTGATTTTGTTTGCTCTCAAAAACCTCACGCCATTCTGACTGTTTCGCATATTACAAACGGCAACTCATGTATCGCTACACAACTAGATAATCATCTGATTTTAGGTGATTCTTCATTGTGAGTCCCTGTCAAATTTTAATGCCTTATAAGTGTAATGTGAAAACTGGCTAGATATAGTGGCATTAACAATGGATGGACTCAGTGAGAGTTCGGTGTGTAATCAATGAAAACGTTGAAGTTGTAATATTGATGTGGTGTTGAAGGGACAGACGCCCGATAAAAAAGTAAAACTCACAGCGAAGCGCAAACCCAACCTATAACACCTAGCTATTTTTTATGTTTTCGGTGGTTTTTTTGCTTCCTAAAAGTATCGAAATAGCGTGTGTTTTACGCAAAAGTCTCCTGTTATTGGTTTTCAGGCGAGTTGAGCGTATTGCGAAGTGTCGTTATGCAGCGGTGGTGATTTTAATCCCGGTGGTTCGTTTTCGGTTCTAAACACTAAAGGGACAGACACCCTATAAAAAGTAGAAATCACAGCGAAGAGCAAGCCCAACCGATAACGGACTGTCCATTTTTTATGTTTTCGGTGGGGTTTGCTTGCTAAAAGCATCGAAATAGCGAGTGTTTTACGCAAAAGTCGTTTGTTTTTGGTTTTCAGGTGAGTATATCGTGTGTTGCGAAGTGTCGTTAAGCGGCGGTGGTGATTTTAAGCCCGGTGGTTCGTTTTCGTTTCAATTTATGAATGGCGTGAGAGTAGGATTTTACCTCTCCCACGATACTGGCTCGGTTTTGCTCAAGTGTCGTGCAGAGTTTTAGCCACTCTTTTTGTTCAAGGTTCAATTGTTGTAAAACGGGTGGGGCTGAGGCATCAATTACTCCTCGCTTGTTGGGTCTAATCTGTTTGCCACTCCAATCAACCAACTCAAGGTAATCATCTAACCGAAAGGGGATGCCTTTAATCATCTCGTTAGTTGGGTTTCCAATAAAAGGGTGCAAGCAAGGTGGTGTAAGTTGATTGGTCTTGAGCGCGGCAAGCCTCTCTTTGACTGAGGTGTAATCAGAGGTTTCTAAAGAGGTCGCCATGGTGGCTCGAATAGGGTTTAAATCGACATACGCCATGGCCGTTAGCAGTGCTTTTTCATCCAGCAGAGCCTGGCTTTTGAATCGTCCCTCCCAGAAATGCCCAGTGCAGCCATCTTCCTCATTGGCTTGACGCGCAATAGTTTGATTGAGAATTTTCATGAACCAGCTGATGCTCGCTAATCGTTCACGCCACTCTGCAATGATGTGCTGGCACACTTCAATTGTCGCGGTACAAGTGTGTTGCTGTGACATATAGCGCTGTATCAAAACAGGCATTTCATGCAGCGCACACCAGCGCTCTACAATCTCTTCTTCAGACAAGTTTTTTGCTCCATCACCATCAATATTTAATACTAAATGGTAGTGGTTGTTCATGATGGCGTAGGCACAGATATCAATGCAAAAGACGGTACTGAGCTCTTTGAGCTTGTCTTCAATCCAGCCTCTACGGTGTTCAAAACTCTGTTGCGTGACGGCATCTACACCACACAAATAACTGCGCCTGACACATCGGGAGACAATGTGATAGTAGGGCGTGGCTTCAGAGCAGATAAGCTGACTTCTTGGAACGGTCATTTAATGTGAGTCCCTGTAAAATTTCAATATATTAGAAGTGTAATGTGAAAACTGCCTAGGTATAGAGGCATTAACAATGGATGCGAGTCAGTGAGAATTCGGGGTGTAATTAATGAAAACACTAAAGTTGTAATATTGATGTAGGTTCTTAGGGCGTCTGTCCCTGAAGGATCCTCCCTGAAGGATCCCCACAAAATTAAATCCTAAGCTCTTGAGCCACTTTAATTTTTTGGTAGAACATTTTTACTGTTATTCGCCAAGATAACATTGT
>NZ_JAKJSQ010000059.1:0-24567 GCF_050337105.1 Aliivibrio kagoshimensis | reverse complement strand
ATTGTCAAAAATATTATTAGTAATTTTATTATTATTACTGTTTCCCCAAACCGTTATTCCGGAGTCTCGGGTATTTTTAAAGGTATTGCGACCAAATAGGATTTTGCTTGAATTATTGAGATAAACGGAATCATCAAACCCATCAAAAATAACGCCACGAATAAAGTTATCGTATGAACTGTGCACTTTAATACCATAGTCTTCGTTGATCGCTAATCGGTGGTTTTTTAATGTTAGATTGATTCGTCGGGCATCAATGCTGGTTCTTTGTGTATCAAGCATATCTAACGGTGAGTGCAGTACGATGGTTTGGTTTGATCCAAAAGTAAAAATCGCGTTGTCGAAGCCCAAAAACAAGTCAGGATGATCTTGCTTTAAATCCTCTTTCTCTATCCTACCGCTATTTCCATCCAAAAATCGGCTATTAATCAAAAACTGTCTTAAAGAACCAGCCCCATAATCATGGTTATTCAATACTGTACTGTAATTAATGCCAATATCTTGACCACTTGTCCCCCAAAAACCAACTGTTACACTACGAGAGAACTGAGTGGTTTTCTCAGGATACACTTGCACTGGAAGACAAGGTTCGCAGTTTCCTCTCGCCGAGTACAATTCACCGTCTAAATCGTTTCCCATGGCTGAGGTATAGTAGATGGTTAGGGTATACTTTCCACTTGGAACACCTGAAAACCAATATTGACCTGTTGAGTTAGTGGTTTCGTATCGAGTAAAACCAGGTCGATGCAATTGAATTAAGGTTGAAGCAAGCCCCGACATCCCCAAACTGGCTTCGTATGAGCGTGAGGTCCCACCAAAATTATAATCTTCAAAAATAGTGCCCGACACGGTCGCAGAGTAAACAATATTAGAAAATAGCATGCTCAAGAGTAATAACAGCAGCCTCATATTTTCACCTCTACCTTAATAATTCTTTGCGCTCTAAAATCACCCGCAACACAGGTTCCGGAGCTCTGCATTTCGGCGTGTTGCATACCATCATTAGAGACAAAACTGGATACACAGCTGATGGATGCCGTACATTGTTGTAAATTGCCACTAACGTCACTAAAGTCTATCACTGTGGTCGAACCGTTTGTACAGAGCATTGCGGGTTGGTTAATTGGCAATACCTTCTGAATCGCATGCTCCATGCCCGATCTTGCTGCCCATAGCGCTTTAGTTCCCAACATTTCATAACTCACACTCTGTTGGGAACGGCTGTTAATGTTGATCAGTATGGCTGCCAAACTAAAAAATACCACGATCGCAAAAACCATAACGATCAATGCGCTACCTTGCTGACGAGAGCTCATTTTATTGGGCATTAAGAATGTGCGCATTATGGTAAAACTCCATCTCATCACCGAATCGATTTAGGGTTAACTTTATGTGTAATAGCCCATGTTGTTGTAAACCTGAAGAGCCAAAATCAAACCCTGTTTTTGCTGGATTGATATGGGTGGCTATTAATACGCCAACACCACTCGATAACACATCATTTAAATTACTGTTTAATCCGTAGTTAGAGTAGCGATACATTGAACTACCTACCACACAGTACGCCACTGCACTATTTTGATAGATATAAAATCGAGAGGAAGCGGTCTGCTTTGACACATTTAAAGGGGACGTAAAAGGTAGTAGTTCAGGATCGGCATCAATATTGGCGATGTCTAATGGTTGAGTATCGGGACTGCTACTAGGATCGTAGATATCACTCACTTCATCCGGAAATATAGTGACCTGACAATTGGTGGCGTTACCAACCGTGCACTTAGCTTTTATATTCGACAGTTCATCGGCTGTAAACTGTCGAGAAAGAGGTAGATCATTAGTAGGAATAGTCAGTTTACTCGGGTTGTATTTACCCGCATAAATAATAGGCACAAACTCGGTACAACTCGAATCGGTTCGCAAGCTCATAGGTACTGAGTTTCTCACGTCTCGCTGTACTCTTTCTAATACAAAACGTGCTTCACTCAACATCTGGTCTCTATTTCGTGTATCCGAGTAGATACTACCGCCAATTAAACCAAAATTGATCAAGCCTAAGCTGATCACACCCAAAATTATGATGCTAACGACCATCTCAATCAATGTGAAACCATTACGCTTTCGCATCAAAAGTTACTCCTATAAGCAGAGAAACTATAGTCACTTCCCTGAGGTGTTTTCACTACCACATTGACATGTTTCAATAAGGTGCCGTTATTTGCCGTGCCATCGAGGTTATTCACTGGGTAGGTAACTTGAATGCATAACGAGAAATTATCATAGATAGCTGGCGCGGTCCCAATAATGGTCGAAGGCACGACAAAATCGGCATTCGCATTACACACGTTGTTATTACCGGTAATGAAATCATCTACGTCATTAAAAAAGATTTTAGTCGTTTCTCCCGCGTCTTTTCCAAGTGCTGCCAGTGCCGTGCAACTGTTTGGCACTAATGGTTCAGCAGGGTCTAACTCGCCACAACGCACTACACCACCTGCATGGTCTGAATTCTGATCAAATGAACGACTAAACACTTCCTGCAATGCCGCATTGGCAATTTCGGCAGAGCGCATTTGCGCAACAGGTTCGCCGATTTGTTTAACGGCTGGAAACATAAACGTCGACATCCCCACCATCACAATCGCGGTTAATACAATGGCGATAACACTTTCTAATAACGAAAATCCATTTTGTTTCAAGGGTATATTATTGACACTCACTGACATACCCCTCTTTGTTGATGGTTAAATTTAATGTCTGCCCACCCCCGGAAAAGGCGAGGGTATGCAATGCACCATCCGTAGGGCGACCTAAGGTATCAAAGAAAAACTGTGTGTTGTTATTATCTAAAGTGATCGTCACGGCATCTTTACTTTCTATTTCCACCAGAGCAGAGCAGTGCACGCCAACACAACCTACAGAGTCATCAAGTGACTCCATGCCTGGTTGTGAGCTGTCCCACCCCCAACCAACTCTTTTATTTGAGACCGTAATTTTGTATGGGCGACTGCCGTTAGTTTGCACATCATTCATTGCTTGGAGCTGAATACGTCGAAGGGAGGTGTTCGCAAGGTCGCAATAACCCCGCACAGAGTAGCTCTCAGAGGATGGAAAGCGCAGATAAACAGCCACTGAAATTATACCCAATAGCACCATCACAATAACCAGTTCGATGATTGTAAAACCTGACTGTTTTTTTGTTAATAATCGCGCCATTAACGAAACCATTGTTGCAGTTAATAATATGAATAATATCATGCATATCTGAATTTTATAACAGATTACAGTTATTTGTGAGTGCTTCTCATTCTTTTAGCTCTAAATGAATCTCATTTTACAGTCTTGTTGCCGATAAATTAGGCAGAGCTCAAATTTTATCTCCTCTACTCTTATTCTAGTAAAAAGAGAGGACTAACTTAGTTAAATCGAGATTTATCTTAGAAGCTCTGATAGATTAAGAAAATGTTAGTAAAAGGACAATAAAACATATGAAAGTAATCAGCTTTAATATCTAACCCCTGATAACAACCAATAAAATCAATTATTTAAAATACAAAATCCACCCTGATGACTACATTTTGTCTACACCTGTGTTGCACGGTCAAATTAAGCTTTGTTTATTTCACATTATAGCTGCCAGCGGAACTCCCTGTATCAATAACAACCAGTGCATCACGGGTAATGACCGTCACCACTGCAGCTGCAATTGCTTTCATTAGTGGTGAGTTCTGAGAATATTGCCCCTCAAGTACAAAGCCTTCTGCTTTCAACTCTTTCAATAGCTCTGCTTGAGTTGCCTCTTTACTTAGTGCCATATTACTTCCCCGCAAATACTGTTGTTGAGCCGTCTACATGCGGCTTGCCTGTGAATGGGCAAATACTTTGACAGGTGATCACCCCTGTTCCGCCATTTAGCTTTATGTTCTTAGCATTGATGATTTGGTCTTTAGTTATAGTGATGGTTTGCTGGCCGCCGATGGTTACTGTGTCGTTTTGGGAGATTACTTGAACCCGATTAGCCAGGGCTTTATATTTATCATCTAAGGTGATCACTGTGTTTCTCAGCTTACCAATGGTGGTAACCAACTCGCCTGCTGTGGCTACTTGCATGTTGCTTAATGAACCGAGCGTTAAGTTATCACCCGATAGCAAGCTAATAGCGCCAAGTGCCTCGATCACTTTCTTGCCTACCACCTCTTCAATGCTGTGCTCATCAATCACCAAATGATGTTGACCAAACTTTCCTTTGTATCGATGCGCCTTATCTAACTTTTCAAAAGCGGACTGGGTTTGATATTGGTCTGTTTTGTCAGTGGTATTGCCTGCCGCGTCAGTTTTGCGGCTGACCTCTGCACGTTGCTGTTGAAGCTGGTCACCGGGTTCGATTTCTGGCAATGCGTACTCTTGGCCATACACATTTCGAACGATGGGGTGATCATTGCGACCATAGGCAAAAGCGATTTCAACGATGCAGCCCTCACTTGGATACGCCATTAATCCTGCTTCACTGCCCGCCATGTTATTTGGTAGTGGAATTGAGCGGTACACCGGCACGCGTTTGTCCTGGTCTAGATTCTCATCAAGTAGCTGAACATCGACCGCAAAACGTGGACGAAACGCATCATTCACCTGCCCTGCTTTGGCTTCATCACGAACCGCGACCACTTGGCCAAACATTGGAAGATGAAAGCCTGCAGAGAGTTCTGGAAACATCTGTAAGCACTCTTTCTTTTTGGTGCTTTGAGTACTCTGCTGCCAATACGCTGTCATTTCATCTCCGATTAAATCTAACCGGCTTATTCTCTTTTCATTCACCATCACGCCAGGGCGCAGCATTGGAAAAGGCGCAAAGGTGATGTTGTCGCCATTGTGACGAGAGAGCAGATCATTAGGAATGGTCACTGGCTTATCGTGAAAACGGCTCTGCTCATAACTGCCACAATATATACGCTGTTCAATGTCCTGGTACCACACTAAATCAGGGACTGAAAAGGCGCGGCCAATGGCTTGCAAACATTGGTACCCATTGCCATTGCTGACAAAGTTTGGGATCACTGCATCGATGTAGCTCTCATCAGGCAACGTAAAATCTAAGCCCGTTTGGGTTTGCACCTGGTCTATCACTTCGCGCATGGTTGGGTGCTCAAGACTGATCGCCAGTTTGAAATTCAAGATGGCGGCGTTCTCTTTAACCGTTATCTTATGGTGACCATTTTCGGCGGGCTGCACTTTCTCAACGTAACCTTCAAGCCAGGGCTTAACGTTATTGTCATAGCCAATATCAAAACGAACGGCTTGGTGCTGTTGTGGTGCAACTTCACTTGCAATAGTGAAGATAGCAACACCACCTAAAGAGAGTTTTAAGCTCACCATGTGCTTGGCCAATGTCACTTCACTGTTGTTGATGTACAGGCGTTTTTCTAACTTCATAAACCAACGGCCTCTGCCTCTTTTAACGCTTGTTGATGGCGCGTGTTTTGTACTTGATCTGGTTTAGTTTTCTGCTTTTGACGTGTCTCTTTTTGCTCGGCCACACTGTTGTGCTCTCGAAGCTCAAACGAGACATTCCAAGCCAGTAAACTTTCATGCTCTCTGGCATTGATACGGCCCGTAAATTTCACATTGCGGATCTTTAATGCCAGGGCCATGTCATTACCAATGCGATACACTTTGCGGTTTTGCGCGTCATCTTTAGCAGAGGCCATTGCATAGAGCTGCGTGAGCTTTTCCACTTTGGCAAATGCGATACGGCCACTGAAGGTGAGTTTTTTACCTTTATCGCCTTGCTCTGCAGTATCGGTGCCAGAGGATTGGCCGCTCATGTCCTGGTCTTTTAGCTCCATCGACATTTCAATGCGCATCGAGTCGAGCCCCATCATCACACCATCGAGTGCTAACATAATCTCCCCTTTAGCAAAGTAACTGCTCAAAAAATGGCATTGGTTTATCGCTTATCATCAAACTGGCTAACGTGTGTTGATGATTGTTTGGTGCCGGTGCTTGTGAAAGTTGAGTGGCAATGCTTTCGTTACTTCCTGATAAAGCCATCGACCAGACACTGCCTTTAAGGTTTTTGAGCGCATTCATCTTGCTCTGAATCTCACTCAACGTAGCACTGCGTTTGACTGCTAAACCCTGCAGCTTATCGATCACGTTAGTCGCATCATCAGCCAGTGATTCAAGGGTGGCGATTTCACTGCCCTGCGCTGCTAAGTAGTCACCCAATGGATTGGCGTTTATCTTGGCACCTGGTTTAAAGCGCGGCTGAACAATAGCTGCAGGTTGGTGAAACTTATCTATTTCATTGGTGGTGAGTGCGTTTGCTTGCCTGGCCACTTGGCCCCAATCCGGCAACGTAAAGACAGAAACAAGATCGGCCAGTTGCGCGGCGAACGTTCCAAGCTGCGATGCACTGACCATTAAAGCGATTACGTGCAGATTGCCATTGGGTCTGTGCTTATCAGTATGATCACGAAGTTTACCCGCCAATGTTGCTATCGCTGTTTGTGGATTAAGGTAGCGACCAGAATCAAGCGTGGTACCCACATCAAACGTATACGGCGAAACAGTGATCACCGTGCCTGTTGAAAGCAGAGATTGAAGATCATTTCTTAAGCCTAACAACGCAGCTGCATCACCACTTAATGCACCACGCGAGTAATTCGCACATGCTTGCAGAGCTTGTAACCTGCCTATCGCACTGCTCATTTCAGACGCTACGCGAGTGGTGACCGCCTCGCTTTGGCTCTGAATGGTTTGGGCGCTGTTAGGCCATGATAGGCTTGATTGGGTCCACATCATTTACACCTTCGGCGCGACTGGCCACGGGTTGTCAGTTTGTATCTTTTGACGCGCCGCCAGGGCTTGAGTGTTGAGCTCATCGATTTCTGAAGTTGCAGCGCCCATCAATGCTTTTACATTGGCTTCAGCAAACAGTGGATCAACCATAGTGGTATAAAGCGCGCGGCGAGCATCATCAACGCGGTTGTATTCGCTCTCATACTGGTTTTGTAGGTTGGTTACCCAAGTGTTATTTATCCACTGATCGAATTGGGTGGTTGGTTTGTCTAGGATGAAACCGTCTTTGACCGGTCCCAATTCACTAACTACTTCCGAATGAGAGCCGTTAGACTCATCGTAAATTGTGACACCTCGATGATCTTCGATATATTCGGAGTTAATTGCTTTACCTGATTCATCTAATACAGCAATTACGGCAAAGCCATTTTTTGGTTCTAATGGTTTAGCTTGAAGAGCATCTTTAGGGATGTGATGTATACCACCTCGATATTCAGCCAATACGGGCTCAAGCACCTCTTTTGTTAATGGATTTACTGGGTAATAAGTTTTTTTATCTATGCTCATGACGGTTCCTTAAATTGCGATAGCCATTGATCGTGCAATGTTCCTAGGCCGTGTTTCATTTCCTCCTTCAGTTGAAATATAACCACTCTTATGCCCATAACTCGAGCTAACCGCTAATCCACCAGTGCTTCCTGAAGAAACATTTCCTCCAAATTTCCCAGTATGCGCATGAGCTTTAAATTCATCGTTTTGAAAAGTATTAATTGTTCGTAAATTATCAACTCCACGTCCTTGGTCTAGTACGCGTAAGAACTCTGCTCGAATCTCACCGGTGTTAATAGTGTTACCACTAACTAAATTTGGATAACGGCGAGCTAATCGCCAATAGACAGCGATAGGCAAATCAACGTTGATCTCCATAACAGCCCATTCTGGGGCTGTTATATCTAACCAGTAGAAAGGCATACCTACCTGATCGCCTGTATATGCAATCCAATAAAAAGGTTTACTGTTATCGGACCAACCAACATGTCGGTTTGACTCAAGTAAGGGCGATTTATTAACTAAGGACTCAACATTTGAATACCACTGCCAGTAACTAAGCTCTCCTGTTCCTACGTCTTTGGTGTAACAAACTTCTCCTACACTGTAAGCTCTTTGTGGACTATATAACTGAAACTGAGAAGTACGGATTAGAGCATTTACTTCTTGTTCTGTTGCATATTGTGGATGCGGATCACTCCCCGCAATGTGCTCAGCCAAACCGCCTTTCACTTGCTCATCAGTGGTACTTCCATCTGCATTTATCGTCACCAATTTTGCCACGTAGTGTTGAGCACCTTGCCCATCGACATAATCGGTAAGATCAGTTTCTGAGGCCGTAATGGCGAGTTTGTTTTCCCACACAGACAGCGAAGAGCCTTGGCGAACCACATCAACGTATAAACCAATTGGTTTTGTGGTGATGGTTTGAATAACCTCTTGCGCTAATACGCCACGCAAACCACCGACATACACCACACCAGGAGTGATTTTGTATTTGGTTGGGTCTGCTTGTTGAGTGATCGTAAAACCCTCAATGAAAGCAGTGTGGCCATAGGTATCAAGATTGGCCAAACGATGCTCTTCATCGATGCCGAGTAATCTGGCTTGATAATCAATTTGCCAGGTTGCGGCGTCCAAGGTAATCGCGGCAGTACTGGCAGCGCCCGTGTATTCCTGAACTAATGATTTGGTGCTGGCCATTCCCGATTCTTTGGTTTCACTGACCTTGTGCACCACCATGCCACACGAGTTAGGCACGTTCTTATCGCGCAGATAAATGGCATTAAAGGTAAATTCAGCGGCGCTACCTGGTATCACTACTGAATAGGCCAGTGCGTTCGGGCCAAGCTTGCCCACCTGGTCAATATCTTGTTGATGTACCCACGTTGATAGCTCTGGTAAACCGTTTTCACGATTAATCGGCATGCTGGAATCCAAACTAGGAATATAGGCAAAAATCATCTCGTTCATATCAGGAGACTTGCCAATACTGATTTGGTTTTGCAGGTAATGTTCAAACTCTAATGGGATCGCCGTTTGGCTCATAGTGTGTAACTCCCTTATTTAGCTAGCGACGCGCTGGCCACAAATACTTGTTGTTGATGTTCAACCGGTAACGGCTTAGTTAGCATCTCAACCGTCTCTTTGCTTTGCGCGTTAAACATCGCGAAATTATGTGAAAACTCCCCACTGGCTATAAACAGCGTGGATGGGTATGAGACTTGAAAACGGTAACGCCTACAGGTTCTGCCATACTGCTCAATCAAGGTCTGCAGCAGTCGGCTATTTTGTGAAATGTCGTTGTCTGTAAGCTCGATGGTACATACATCCCACTCACTGGCACTTTCACGCTCCTTGAACGCAATAATGCCAATATCCAATCGCTCAAAGATGGCTTTAAAACCCGCCACACTGCCCGAGTCTTTGGCGTTAATGGCAGCAAACTTCACCCGCTTTCTAAACAGTGATAACGGCTCATTGTTAAAGCGTTCAATGTCTTTGTCCCAGGCTTGAAGCGTGAGCAGAGATTCACTGCAGGTGAGTGCATCGGCTTGCGCTAAAGGAAGCATTAACCAGGAGCGAACTTTCAACCAAAACTGATGCACACCTTTTGATAAGAAGTGTGGCTCTTTTAGCTCTTCACTGGTTGTTTTTCCATCCTGCCACCAAGGGATCTCATTGTTTGGCAGCTCTGGTGAGTGATTGTTTTTATCAGGCACTGACCACCTCCGACACTGTTAGGCTTTGCAAACGTGGCTGCTCAATAGCGCTGATGATGTCCTCTTGCACTTGCCCGCCTACGGTGAGCTTTACCGATTCAACCAAATCCATGTGGTTGTGAATTTCACTGGCCATTTTCGACAAGCTGAACCGGCTATTTGGTTTGGCTCGAGTCATGCTTTGAAACGCTTGTGTTTCACGAAAAGCGGCACGAATACGCTGCTCTACTTCGTTTAGTTCTGATGTTTTTTGATTGCTGTCTAAATTGCTCATCAGTACCACATCAGCCACCACATCATAATTGGCATCAACAATTGCTTTGCAGATCAATACATCGCCATGGCCGTGATGGCCATCGTTCATAATGTGCGTGTTCAGATCATCCAAGATGTTTTGCGGCGTTGGGCCAACGTCCATCACAATAAATGCGTTCGCGGTGCCTGGCGTAATATGCCCCGTATTTTCAAAGTAGATGTTGTCGCTTCGAATGCCGGCAACACTGGCAATAATGGATCGATAGGCATCATCAATGTGCCAATTACCAGAGCTTGTGAACGCGTTCTGCAATCTGAGGGCTAACTCTTCATCAGTTTCAGTGTTCGCGCCAAGACGGGTTATCCAATCAGGCTCATTCACTGCCGATTCTATGCCTGGCAGTGTTTCAGCAATAATGTTGAAATAGCCTGCAGGTAAGTTAAACGCTGCGCCTGCATCGACAGCTTCAACCAAGACTTTTGATGATAACGTCCCCGAATCGATCATCGAATCGGCAAGTACCTTGAGTTGATACACCACCCCATTGATGGGCAGCGTTTGGATAATCGCGTCTTTGGCAACCGTGATAGCATCATCAATATTGGTTTTGGTTAAAGTGATATAGCCTTGAGTTTTCACCGCGACTTTCGGCGTGATGTTAAGCTCCCATGCTTTAAGCTCTAAAGCCCAGCGCTCGGCTGTGGCCACAAACATGTTTGGCATGATGTGGCCCGCGAGCAGAATTTGAATTAACCAGGCAACCGGAACAATCACAGCCGCTCGAACCCAGCGCCAGAACGGCGACATTTCTGAATCGTTAGAGACGTGACTGCCCGCCCCAACCACTTCAATTTTGAGTTTGGCTTCTAATTCCTCTTCGGTCACTGGCACATTGGATTGGGCCAATATGTCAATGAAATCAGGTTCGGGTCTTTTACTCACTCTGTCACCTCAATAGCAATGGTTTCATCGTAGTCATACGCGTTGGCGGTCAGGCTTATTTCACCAGGCTCCGTTTCACGTGCGGTGGCAGTGCCTGGAATAATGCGAATATCTGATTCAGCCTTTTGTTCTATTTGCACTAACACATCGGCGCGCAGTGCGGGGCTTCTCTGTCCAATAAGCAGACGAGCAAACCCTGCTTCCATGATGGCGTGTTTAATGTCCTGGGCGATGCTGTATAAATCGCTGCATTCGTTAGGTTGTTGCCCTGCATCCATCTGCCAACCGCCATCAATCACTTTAATGTCTATGTAGCTTTTATCCGGCATTGAGCTCTTCCCATTCACTAAGTTGATCAGGCGTAATGCCATTAGGCGCGGTAATGTAAACATCTCCATAAGATTTAACGCTGCCCGTTTGCGTGTTTTTGTTGCTGGTCAGCTGCGAAATAGCGGCAGCTGATGGACGCGCAATATTTTGAGGGTTCTTGTATGAAAGAACGTTTGGCGCATCAACAGACGGCATTAACTCACTCTGCGACGCAATGCTTGCCGATTTTATATCAACGGGTGTGTTTTGCTCTGCCTGCTTTGCAATATCCATCTCGGGTGCTGTAGGCATATCACCGGCGTTGAAGTCGATATCAATACCAGGGATCATATTGAGCTTATCGACTATCCACTCAATCACATCACCTAACATTTTGAAAATGGCCATGTCACCGAACGAGGCTTTTAAGTCGTCCCACCAATAGATTGCTGCAGCGAATGCGCCAATCAATAGCATGATCCCGCCAATTACCCATGTGATTGGGCTGGCCCAAAGTGCGGCATTAAACAACCAGGCTTGCGCGGTCGCTAACAACACATTAATTCTAAGAAAATTAAGCACCCCATTTAGTGCGGTCATGGTGACGGCCCAACCTGCAGACATCATCTGACCAACGCCCATTGCAAGAGAAAGCCCGGCAACAACGCCTCCAAGAGACAAACCCGCAATGGCTACCCATCCAAGAATTTCACCTAAGATTGGGAACTCATCCACCCAAGCGGTGATCACCATCATGCCATCGGCCATACTGCCAACCACCGCATTAATGGCGGGAAGAATTGCGCCAAACACTGAAGCGCGAACCGCAAACCATACCGACTGCAGACGCTCCCATTGGTCGGTCATCGCTGCTGCCATCTCTTCAGCTTTGCCCATGCCTTGCACGTTGCCCAGAGTTTCAATGCTCGATGCCAAACCATCTGTATCGGCCATTAACAACTTGATCATTGCGGTGGCCTCTTTAGTACCGAACGCTTTATCAAGCTCGGCGGATTCCGCTACATCTAAGGTATCGCCGTATTTACCTTTTAGTTTGTCCAGGATATCGAGCATAGGAAGCATCTCGCCCTGGCTATCAGTAAAGCTAACATTCAACGCATCTTGCGCTTTGGCAACACCGCCCAAGAACGCGCGGTATTTGGTACCCGCTTCACTGCCACTCATGGTCGATTGCAGTGAGCCTAAAATGGCCATCTGCTCTTCCATGGCTATACCTGCCGCCGTTGCATTGGCGCCAACACTGGTGAAAGCACTACTCATACCCGCACCCGTTGTTTTAAACATCTCAACAGATTGGGCCGTCATGCCTGCCACTTGTTGTGACCAAATTCCGGTACCCATCTCATTTGCTGAGTTTTTAAAGATGCCGTACATGGTGCCCATGTAATCGGTAATGGTGGCGGTATCGGCTTTGGTGGCCGCAGCCAGAACCGCAGAACTGGTGGTGATGTCGGCAAGGGCATTGCCATCAATATCACCAAAGGCGGATTTAATGTCGTACGCTGCCCCCACCACTTCGGTGGCTGATTTCCCGTATTTTGCAGAGAACATCAGCGCGCTACTCGATAAGGTTTTTAAGTCTTCATCGATAACACCCAGTGATTTCACTTCGCCCAGCTTTCTGTCCATCTCAATGGCAGGCATTAATGCGTTTTTAACAGCAAATCCCGTCGCGACTAAACCCGCAGCACCCGTTGCTACGTTTTGCATGCCTTTACGTCCTAAGTCCGTAGAGGCTTGCAACTCTTTGGTTATTCCGCGAAGGGGTTTGGTTACTTGATCAACCAAACCGACTTGCATTAGCAGCTTTTCATTCATTGAGACTCGATTACTTCCCTATGTTGTTTAACACATTCACAATGCCGTTATTAATGGCTATCTCTTGGCGCTTTCTAAAGTGGCTATCTAGCCAAAGTGCTCTTGCTAGATTGTGCTCATCATCCTCTTCCGTGGGTAAGAAATGGCGTCGCAGGGCCAGAGCTTGTTCAAAGACGTTCTCTTCAATTCGCTCTGCCCGCTCGGTTAGTTTTTTAGGGTGACTGTAATACCACCTTTAGATGCATTGCTCACTTCAGCAAACAGTTCAGAGACAAGACCAGGTACCGTGTTCATCAGCTCAAGCAGCTCGTCTTTCTTCTTAGGATCAACGGTGCGTGATAGGTACTGGTGCATTGGTGCCACTTTGTTGTTGGGCATCATCTCGTTCATGTAATTGTTGTGATCGCTTACTGTTGGCGTAAACGAAAACTCACTATCAGCAATCATCACAACGACAGGTTTATTTTTAATTTTCATGCGGCATCTCTTTGTTTAAGAACATTCATCATTTGCGTAAAGCCTGTTTCAATTTGGCGCTCAACTCGCTCGCCCAGGTCTTTCAGCTCTTCTTTGGTAGCATGGTTTCGTGCAACGTAAATTTTGTATTCAGACATCTCTCTGGTCAGTCTGAAGAGGTAGCCAATCAGCAGGCTAAGTAACAGTGTGAGAAACGTTGCCAAAGCAACTAAGGCGTTTAACCAACTCGCTTCCATCTAACCCCCTTTTAACGTCTGTTTCAGTGCGTTAATCGCGCCCAGTGGCTTAACCCCTAACGACACCTGTTTGTCTTGCGAGCGTTTATGAATATTGATACCCAATACCGCGAGCCCAATACCAAACAATGGAGTCATGGCCACCACACTGTTCATCACGTTCGCCGCCTCTTTGGGATGAAAGACCATCACGAACGCTACACCTAAAAACAGCATTACCCAGGCGGCGCACATCGAGTAACCCCATGTTGGGCGCCATCTTCGAACATAAGGATCGTTACTGGCCAATTCCGCCTGCATGGTGGCGTGTTGCTGAGTAAGAGCTAGCTTTCGCTCTTCACTTTCAAGCTTGGCGTGCTCAAGAGCCAACTGTTTAAGCTCGACTTGATGCTCCATTTCAAGCGACTTTAAGGCCAGCAGTGCATCAGGGTTATTCATTAGTTCTTGTTCAATGGCTTGCGGCGTATTTTCAACCCCTAACGCATTGGCAACCAAGCCGCCAACCCCCGCGCCAACTGGCCCACCAATCAAGGTACCGATAAGCGGTGCGGCGCTGCCAATTAGGGATTTAATGCTTTCCCACATAGTTAGTCCTTAACGATAGTGAGCTGCGCAGGTTTGCCGCCTAGCTCTTTCATGAGTGAGTTAAATGCAGCAGTAGAATTGACCACTGCCCATTCGCCATTCACAAAACCAAAATCCACACCTGGTGCTAAACAGCCCTCTAAGTCTTGCGGTGAGTTGGCTTTGTGCATCAAAATATGGGTGCGTAAGCTTGGTCCTGTTCGAGTCACGCCCAGGGTTTTCTCTTCCAATGCGTAACACTTACCAAAACGCGGCGATTTGTGAGGAAACAAGGTGTAAGTCCCTTCCACAATGCACGATTTACTCGGTTGGTTGTTGAGCATTGGACGCTCGGCAATACAACACACTTTGCTGCCATCTTGGCGGTGCAGTGTTGAATAGGTGCCGTGCTCAAAGTAGCGGCGTTTCATTACATAGTGCTTCATGATAAAAATCCTTGTTCGAGTAGAGCTTGGCAATCTATGCAGTACTGACAACCTTGAACATGTATGCGTCGTAGCTCTGGGATGTCTTGCCCGCACTCCTTACATTCGGTTGCACTAACTGACAGAGGTTTGTGCTTTGTTCGTTCCAACTGCTGAGCCAGTGCTAACTCGGTAAACTGGGTTTCAATACCGCTGGCGTGGTCAAATAGATCTGGCATGGTTTCCCCTTATTCGAGCTACACCAAACCGCGTGTATCATCAGTGCTTAAATACGGAATGCCATTGATACGAACGAACAGTGGACTGGTCACAAAGCCTTTTAATTTGCGCTTGGTTTTGTCACTGCTGCTTGGGTCAACACTGAGCAAGTCAGCAATAACTAGCTTCACGCCAAACAGCTCAACTTTATCTTCATCGCTGCCGTTATTGGCATAGAACATACAATCATCTGGTTCAATACCGCGCCAACTGCCCGCTTTTCGCGCTGCTTGTTGAAGTTTGCGAAAGTTGTTTAAATCCACTTCGTATTCAACATCGCAAGTTGCGGCGCCATCGGTATAGCCGTCAGTGACACCACGGGTCATGGCAACCGCGGATTCATCGTTAATGGTGGCGGTGGCCGATTCGACATGGATCATGATGCCTAATGCGGTGCAATCGAAGTTGCGGCCTGTAAATTTAGCGGTCATTGATTACTCTCCTAATCGCTTGTTGAGCATGATGCCAATGGTGATGGACGTCGGGCACTCGTACGGGCTAACCGAAAGCAAGATCTCAACCTCCTCGCTATTAATCCAAGTGATGGTGATGTCCTCTTCACGAGGCGGTTTTATTTCGCCAGGGAACTCGTAATCCCCAATCGTTTGACTGATTGCCATCTCACGCAGATCTTTGGTGAAATAGAGCTTGGCCGATGCTTCGCTGCCAGGCGTTGAATTAAACTCTCGGTCAGCAATACGGGCGATACCACGAACGCGAACTTTACGCGCAGCTTTCATGGCCACTCGAATATGGCGAATGTCTTGAAAATCACCACCTGGTTCATCAAGGGTGCGGCCTGTTGTGAAGTATTGACCTGGATAGTCGGGGTACCACATCGGCACCGCATAACGGTTACTTTCTAGGGTCTTGAGTATCGAAAGCGTAAGCGCTTTACCCTCTTTGTCTACGGCCAGTTCTGAGCTGCCAAGAATGCTGCCTGTTTTTACTCTGGCAGGAGAATCCGCAATAGAGACTTCTTGATTGGCGAGACGACCGGCATACAAACCCACAGTTGAATTATTCAGATGAACTTGAGGCACCACGGTGATGTATTCACTGGCAACACCTGCTTGAATCGCTGATGTTGCAGCAAGCCATGCCGCCCATGTTTTCCCTGTTTCGGCAGTGCTATCGATCGCCGCCGTGGTGCAGATAACAAACGTTTCACGACCAAGCTTGTTTTTAAGCTCAGTGCGAAGTGCTACCGCTTGCTCTAAAAAGGCTTTATCTGGTGCAGGGAAGTTGAGCACAAAGGCTTCAAAGCTTGAGGTTTCATTGGCAAGATTCACAGCGTCTTGCCAATTATCGGCTTTATCCAACACCATCACGCCTGCGGTCCAATCCTGCTTGCCGTTAAGCTGCGCCGCTTTCATGGTGGTAAGCAGTTCTGCATCTGCTGCAGATAACACATCGTCTAAGTCACTGGTGCTATCAACCATGATGAGATGACGCTCATTTCCTACCACAGTGCCGTAACCGACAAACAGGAAATGAAATTCAACACCCGCAATGGGCCCGCGCATCATGTTTAAGATTTTGATGAGTACTTTTGGCCATGCCATGTTTATTTGCTCCTGTTTCGTTTCAATTCACGTTTGATGATCATTGCGGCTCTTTTGGGTTTGATACCAATCAATCGGCGCTCTGCTCTATCAACTGTCCACTTTCTAGCGGGTTTCTTATTCTCTAAATCACTGATCACTTTGGCCGCTTCACCTACAGTCATGTTTTGGGTAATGAACTTAATGGTGGCTCGCTTACCCTTCTTTTGACGTCCTTGTGTCGGTAATCGAAAATCTAACCCTCTTAGCTCTTTGGCTTGCTCTCTGGTAGCAGGATCAGTTTTCTTCGGCTCTTTGGCTTTTTTAGCCTGGTTAAAACGTTGCTGCAGTCCGCTTGATTCGGCTTGGCCAGTATGGTGTGCCATAGCAACCGTGCCTCGCCTTGATGGCCACCCCACAACTAACGTTCGGTTGTTGTCCTTTTGAAAATGTTTGAGCTTCTTAGTGAAACCGCGCATCATCTTCTTACGCCCTTTTTGCCTTTTCTCCCACGGTGTGCCATCTGGATTGCGCTGAGAACGTATGTTTCGTTTTGTCTCTTTGGCGATGTAGCTGCCGAGTTTTTTCAGAATTCGTGTCCGGCTCTTCTTATCAAGACTGAGTAAATCCAATTGCTCTTGAACACGCAGGTAGCTCTTTTTATCAACTTGAAACTTAAGCACGATGATTCACCGTTACATCAAGTAATCGCTTGGCGGTGTAGACTTCATACGCTTCAATGCTCCAGCGTTTGTTATTCCAGTGAACTAGCCCGTTTGGGTCTTCAATCACTTTTACTGCCTCTTCAAACTCAAGGTTGATTAGTATCTCTGCGCTGCTCTCATCTTCCATGACGATTTCAATGTCAGGGCCGCTCAAATCTGTATCATCACGCTCGCTATCATGGTCCATTAACCACGCACCCACGTTGGCGAATAAAACGGCGGGGTCATACTCTTTAAACGGGAAGCCTTCAAAGAGAAAATCAACGTCATAACGCTGAACCATAATGTTGAATCCTTCGCCCATATGTTTAGGGCTTAAGATCAACTGCACACTCCCCATTTCACAGTTCATGCGTTTGGCAATCTTATCGCCCAGGAGCGAAATCAAATGCGCTTTCAAATCACGTAACTTATGGCCCGCTTGATATTGCGTAGTCATAACAAAGCCACTGATGAGCGATTAAGCCCGCACATGTTACGAATGATGCGCTGACTCTCTGCCAGTAGTTCGCTTTTTGTCTCTTCACTTCGATTGGCCAAGTTGTCACCCTCTTTACGTTGGTGAACGGTGGCAACGTCGGGCAGTAAATCGGCTTTGGCCCTGGCATTAACCGCAGATTCGTACTGGATAACAACACGGTTTTTACCGTCAATTTTCGGAAACGCGACGACATCAACCGCTTTGACAATGCCCTCTGCCATGTATTGGGTTTTCAGCATTTCAAGCTGCAGGTTCACTTCAGCCGCAGCGTTGGCCACAGCGATGGCAATTCGTTCGCTATCTTGGGAAGCAGGCAGGCCACGACGTTTTTCAAAATCACCGGCATTCAAGTTAGGCCAAAAGCCATCGTTCTCGATTACGGTGTTTTGATAGTCCGTAGTTGGTGAGCCATTAAACATACTGCTTCCTTAACGCTAGTTCGAAATAGGTGCGCCTCTCGCCACTGAGTCGACGGAATAAACAAAGTAATGAATTACGTGTTCTTCCTCGTCAGCCGAGGCGCGACGGCTTAGGAGTCTATAAACGCCCTTCTTGAATCGCTCGAATGCGTTGCTGTATCTTATCCATCATGGTTTTTACACCTACGTTGGCATACTGCTTGTCGGCTTCTTCGAGGTAGTTCAAGGCTTTTTCTAACACTTCAATGTCACCCACTGCGGTTGCTTTGGGCTCTCCATCGCTATCACGCAATAGGTGTAAACCTGCAAACTTAAACCATTTAGCGGTGAGCTTTTCATTAATGCGCCAGGTCTCTCGAACCTTATAAAACACATCAGTGAAATATGGTTCTACGCTGTGACCTTGATTGGCCATTTTCTCCGACCACTTGAGCACTTCATCTGAGCAGAAAGTGGCAAAGTCTCGGTTGAATCGCTCTGGTGTATCAAGCTCGCGTTCAATGGCTTTATCACACCAATCAATTGCGGTTTCGAGATCTTCAATATCAAATAACCAGATGATCAGCTGCGCAAATACAGGGTTATCGTACTGTTCACCCGATTCCAAATACGCGGTGACATACGGGCGATACTTCGGCACTAACACTTCACGCTTGTGCTTGATTTTGTCTTCAATTCGATTGAAACCAGATAGGAAACGAATGTCTGTTTCTAGGTCCAATAGATGAAGGTGTAAACTTTTCGCGGTATCAACCCCCGTTTCGGTGATGGGTGTTGGTGCTGCCTTGGAAATGAGTGCCTGGCGTTGTTTCGCTAAAGGACTAGCCATAGTTAAACCGTCACACTTTCAATAGCTGCAAATTTATCAAGATCACCAATCGCGTAACCTTCCATTCGAAGATAAGAGTTTTCAAACTGCTTACGGTCTTCTTCATTACGGGCCTTACGCCACTGTGTGCCCTTCTGCGTTAAGATTTGCAGGTTCTTCAAGCTGGTAATCCAAATCTGATTGGGTTTGAAGAATGGCGGCGTATACACCTTCATACCAGCGACAGTGGTTGCAAGGCTCTGAGCTGATTTGTTTTCGGTTGGTGTGTCTGCAGCTTCAAGCAAACGGTGCTGCTCTGAAGCCACTAAGTCTGAACCAATCAATGCCACCAAATCAGGGTTACCACGATGTACTTCGTGAATGGTGGTGTTCTTCAGATCGTTAACCAGGCTATCAAGATTCTTATATGAATTGGCAGCGACACCAGTTGGATCGATAACGGCAGAGGCTAATACTTGAGCTGCTGCTTTCTCTTTCGCAATAGTTAGCCAACCTTTGTTAACATCTTCACCATTTGGATTGGTTGCAGGATCAGTTGTTAACGCGATACTGGTACCGTGGAAACCTACACGCAGCATATCGAGCGCATAGTTTCGGGTGATGGCAGCGTTCATCAATTTAATGAATTCACCAGAGCTACCAGAGTTTGCCCACAGTGTTAACGTTGCCCACATGATCGCGGCGCATGAATCGGTTTCAACCAACTCAAAAGTATTTCCATCCATGCCAAGCTTTGAGCGAAAACGCCCATCTTTAACACGACCCGTTAACAGTGCTCCGGTACCAACATCGACAACTTGGCCTTTGATTTGGTCAACACTTTGTACTGAAATCAGATTTAAAAATGAGTCTGAATGTACGATAGCTTGGCGCAGCTTAGTTTCAATGACAGGTGATATTGTAAAAAGCTCTGCCGTATTTACGCCTGCAACAATGGCAGCTTTGGCGACAGATTCGCAGTACTTCTGTAAGTATGTTGTGGCTTGTGCATTAAACATTAAAGTGCCTCCGCCGATGATTGGCCTTCACCTTTCGGCTCTTGGTTGGGCACTTCTTGTTTAAGTGCATTAAATTGGGTTTCCATGTCACCTTGCTTAGTCAGTAATGTATCTAACTTGCTTGATAACTGACCGAACTGCTCAGAAGTAATGGCTTCGGATTCGCCCTCTTCTTTCTTTGGTTCTGGTTCTTGATTAGGTGCTGCAGAGAACTGTTTTACCTGAGTGGAAAACTCGGTTTGTTTTGATTCAAGTTCAGTTTGCTTCTCTTCAATCGTCTCCAGCTTGCCCATCATTTGGTTAAACTGCTCTTTGTTCATAGGGTCTTCTTCCTCATCGGTTTCAGAAGTGGTTTGTTCAATAGTGGGTAATTGGCCGCCGGAGCTGAAGAAATTAGCAATCGTTGAAAACGCACTAGCAATCAAGCTGTGATCTCTTTGCAAAACGTCGCTTAAATCTAACTCTTCTAATTGGCTGTACTCATGGCTAAATTCTTCATCAGTGTTTTTTGAGAATTTAAGGAGTGTGGTTCCAGTAGAGGCCGGGGAATCGGTAACAGCTAGCCCCATCAAATAGCAGCGACCACTACCACAAAAATCAGGATCGGGTTCAATGGACATGAATAGCTTTTGACCATCGGTATTAGCAGCAAGTAAGTATTTGTTGGGTGTGATTTTTACTAAAAGGCGGTACTTACCCGCGCGCTTTTCAGATTTAACTTCGTCGACAGTTCCCCAGTTTTTACCTTCAAATTTATCCCACCGGCTACGGGCATGCTCAGGCCAGATAAGCGCACCATATTCAGTCATTGAATATTGGTCTGCCATATCTTCAATCCACTGCTTAGTGATGGTGCGACCATCAATGGTGGCCCCTTCCGTTGCAGCGATTTTCCAACCTGTCTGTTTACTCATGCTTTTTACTCTTAGATGTCTGTCAGTAGATATCGATTAACGGCAAGAATACGAGCTTGAGAAAGGGAAATCATTCGATTGAATTCCAACAAATTCGGATATGACTCAAAACAGAATTTATCGGAAGTTACCCTCACTATTTACA
Source organism: Aliivibrio kagoshimensis (assembly GCF_050337105.1). Lineage (NCBI taxonomy): Bacteria > Pseudomonadati > Pseudomonadota > Gammaproteobacteria > Vibrionales > Vibrionaceae > Aliivibrio > Aliivibrio kagoshimensis. The sequence goes on along the minus strand of NZ_JAKJSQ010000059.1, from coordinate 3,619 downwards.
ACAATTTGATGGGTATTATCGGGTTTATGGCATACACAAAAGAAATTAGAGACGCGGCGAAAAGCCTTTATATGCGTACATGGACCCCGAGCGAAATCGCTGCTGAACTTAAGCTAAATAGTGATCGTATTATTTACTATTGGGCTGATAAGTACGGCTGGCGTGATTCGCTTCGAGAAAATTCTATTGAAGAGTCGATAGCTCGTAGAGTGGAGATGTTATTAGCACTACCGGAGAAAACCGATCAGCAGTTAAAAGAACTCACCAAGCTTATAGAGCATCACGTAAAACTTAAAAAACAGCGTGTTGAATTAGAGCTTAAAAAGAACCGTGGTAATGAGTTTTCAGAGGATGAGCCTCCAAAACCAGTCAGTAAAAAACAGAGCTGTTCACAATCTACTAGCAAGAAGAAGAAAAAAGGAAAGGCTGGCAAAAATGACATCTCTGAACTGAGCAAAGAGAGCTTTAAAGATTGGCATAACTCTCTGTTCAAATATCAGTTAACCATGCGCGATAACTTGCATCAGCGTATTCGAAATATCCTAAAGTCTCGACAAATTGGTGCCACATACTACTTTGCTGGTGAGGCATTAGAGGATGCCATTTTAACCGGCGACAACCAGATTTTCTTATCAGCTTCTCGCGCCCAGGCGGAGGTGTTTAGGAGTTACATTATTGCGTTGGCCAAAGAGTTCTTAGACATCGAGCTCACTGGCAATCCAATCGTACTATCAAATGGCGCCGAACTTCGGTTCTTATCAACCAATAGTAAAACGGCGCAAAGTTATCATGGGCACGTCTACATCGATGAGTATTTCTGGATACCCAAGTTTGATGAACTTAATAAACTGGCTTCGGCGATGGCTACGCACACTAAATGGCGTAAAACGTATTTCTCAACGCCATCTAGTAAAGTACATGCGGCGTATCCATTTTGGACTGGTGACTCTTGGAAGAAAGGCCGTAGTTCTCGTGAAAGCCTTGAGTTCCCATCATTCAAGCAGATGCAAAAAGGGATTGTCTGCCCAGACAAACAGTGGCGTTACATCGTCACCATAGAGGATGCCGTAAAAGGTGGCTGTGAGCTTTTTGATATTGATGAACTTCGGGATGAATACAACAAGTCTGATTTTGATAACTTGTTCATGTGTATTTTCGTTGATGATTCACACTCTGTTTTCAAGTTTAACGATCTTGAAAAGTGCATGATTGATATAAGCCGGTGGCGAGATTATAAGCCTAATGCGCCATCCCCTTTTGGCCGTCGAGAGGTGTGGTTAGGTTATGACCCATCACGAACCAGAGATAATGCATGTTTGGTTGTAATTGCCCCACCAATCGTTGCACCTGAGCAATTTAGAGTGCTAGAGAAACACTATTGGCGTGGTCTTAATTTTCAGCACCATGTGTCGCAGATAGATAAGGTATTTCAGCGTTATAACGTGACCTATATTGGTGTGGATACCACGGGTATTGGTGGCGGCGTATGGGATTTAGTGCAAGCAAAATACCCACGTGAAGCGGTGGCCATCCATTACAGCAATGAAAACAAGAACCGGCTCGTTTTGAAAATGATTGATGTGATTGAAAGTGGTCGACTGACTTTTGATGCTGAACATAAAGACATTGCGATGGCGTTCATGGCTATTAAACGAACCAGTACCAACAGCGGCAACATGATGACATTCAAAGCCGAGCGAAGTGAAACCACAGGCCATGCTGATGCATTTTGGGCTATTTCTCACGCCATTATTAATGAGCCGCTCGATCACCAACAACAACGTAAATCAACTTGGCAGACCTGCGCATGACCGATACACAACCGACAGAGAATAACGACAGTTTGATGTTCACCTTTGGGCAGCCAGAGATTATGGACAGTGGATTTAACAACTATGAATACAGTGAGCTTTTCTATAATGACACTGATGATTATTGGGAACCTCCACTCGACAGAACCGGGTTAAACAAGCTCACCAGGGCGAATGCTTACCACGGTTCTATTTTGATGGCTCGACGTAACATGATCTCAGGTCGATTCATGAAAGGTGGAATGCTTAAACAGCAGGTGCAAGCTGCAGTGCATGATTTTTTAGAGTTCGGTGATACGGCTATTTTAAAAATCAGAGATCACTTTGGCCGTGTGGTTCGGTTGCATCCCCTACCTGCAATGTATTTGCGTAAGAACAAAAAAGGTAATTACTGGTTATTAGAACGTGACGATAAAAAGAGAGCTTACAAAGCCGATGACATTATCTTTATTAAGCAGTATGACCCTGCACAACAAGTGTATGGCTCACCAGATTACTTAGGTTGTGTTCAATCTGCGCTTCTTAATAGTGACGCGACCACATTCCGTCGCCGATACTACAAGAACGGTTTGCATATGGGCTTCATTTTTTACGCAACAGACCCGAACCTGAGTAAAGATGATGAGAGTGATTTAAAAGAGAAGATGGCATCAAGCCGTGGTGTTGGTAACTTTCGTTCGATGTTCATTAATATCCCCAACGGTAAAGAGAAAGGAATTCAATTAATCCCAGTTGGTGACATTGCGACCAAAGATGAGTTCGAGAAGATAAAGAACGTAACCGCGCAAGAAGTGCTAACTGGTCACCGCTTCCCTGTTGAGCTCGCGGCCATTATTCCAAATGGTGGTACGCGTGGCGACCCCATCAAATTTAACCAGGTGTACACGCAAAATGAAGTGATACCTGCCTGCAGTATGTTTATGGATGCGGTCAACAACGACAGTGAAGTGCCGAAAAGCTTACATTTTGAGTTCAATCTGTCTAATGGGGAGGCTATTTAAACTCGTTTTTACACTGCAGTTTATTTCAGTTTTACTTTTTGCCATGAAGTCTTGCTGTATAAGGCTTCAAGCATATTTAAGAGATCGTTTCGAGATCTTCCAAGATCGTTAATAATATGACGCAAAGCGCAACACGACCAATGATATCAACAACTTAATTATTTGTATTGCCAAGTTCGAGATCTTTTAAACTGAAATAAGGTGAAATAAATTTCAACTTTTCAGTTTTGAATTTCGAAGAATTGACAGTTTTTGTATACACCAAAACGATGAAGAACCCTGTATACAAGGGCTCTCTAGCCAATCACTACCCTGCTCGCCTGGCGCAGAAATGAAGAACTCAAAACTGCAAAAAAAGTGACCGTTTTTACGTCGCAGGCGGGTAGGAGGAGTGCGATTTCCGTGAGGTCAGTTTCACTTAGTGTGGGTGTAGTTAATGAAGATTTAATCAGGAAATTAACATGTGTTATAAGTAGTAATTGAATAGGTGCTAGCAACATAGCACCTATTCTTGTCTGTTATTTTTTATTCGTGATTTCTGAAAACATTCTCAGTTCTTTTTTTAAGTTGGTCTACAATGTCATCAATCAGCGTTTTCTTTGATTTTGAACGATTATATGGGAATTTTAAATATTTTATTATGAATGCTAACTCTTTACTATTATATTCATTCAAGTAAGCTTCAACTTCATCAAATTTATTTAAATTAGACTTCTCAAAAAAATCAAACTTTCTTATTTCAAGTTCAAGACCCAACTTATCAATCTGCTGTGGTTTTTTATCGCTAATTTCAATATTATTAATTAG
>NZ_JAKJSQ010000058.1:0-25214 GCF_050337105.1 Aliivibrio kagoshimensis | reverse complement strand
GGATTATTTTACGGGTGGAAATTATTTTTGTCTTTATTTTTCAATTGATTAAATATTATTTGATGCAAAAAAAGGGTTATGCCTTCGCTTCGTCATGGTGACAGTTGGCCCGCACAACGGCGGGCAATAGTTTCTCGTTAAATTTCCCTTCTTGAAGGGCTTCTGTAATCACATCGGCAGCCGCCTTTAATTTGTCTACCTGATGTTGGTCTAACGAGTAGAGACGGTTGAGCTGAGTATCAGAGACAATAGGTAAACCGAACGATTTACCCACTTGAGCCCATAAATAAGCGTGTTGTTTACTGCCGTGTTTATGGTTAATGGTCGCCAGTGTTTGAATCTGTTTCGAGATATCTTGCTCAGGCTTTGCCAGCTTTAATGATTGATGAAGTAGCATCATGGTTTTGTCTGGATCGCGTTTCATATAATACGTTGACAGCGCTAACTGTAATTCGCTGGTTTGCAGTTTACCGGTACCTTCAAGTTTTTTCAGTTTCGTTAACGCATAGTCATCACCTTGGCTCCATTGGTAGTAAATAATGCTTGGATCGTGAGACTGACGTAAGCTTTTTTCTAAAGACGCGACCTCTTTATTGACATTATGCAGCGCGGTGGCCCGTCGTGTTTTGATGTATTTTAGGGTTTTAACTTCGATTTGAGCCGCAAGGGTAATGCACTGTTCATACGTCTTTGTTATTTTTAACAGTTCAAGCCTGTTGGTATCACTGTTGTCGTTAACCACCACTAACCGTTGGCGAACTAAGGCATGACGGTCTTTTTTACACTGCCCATCGTTCATATTTAGGTCAGTACACTTTAGGGCTGGACTCTCATCACACAGCTCTTGAATTGTCGGGGGGAAAAGAAAGCAGCCACTGAGCAGAGTCAGTGAAAGCAGAAGTAGCAGTGGCAGTTTTATTCTCTGTTTTAAATTCATTCGCAACCTTACATCGATTAAAGAGGTCATCTTAGTGATCAGATACACTTATTTTTCGGCATCTGCTTGACTAACCTTAGCGAAAAGATATGTTCCATGTATCATTTTAAAAAAACATTGGATCGTTAAGTGAATATTGAACAACTTCTGACCAGTATGACACCTGAAGTGTATCAGAAGCTACTTTATGCGGTAGAAACGGGCAAGTGGCCTGATGGATCTCCGTTAGAAAAAGAACAACATGCCTCTTGTATGCAAGCCGTTATGCTCTATCAATCTAAGCATAATAATGATGCTCAACATATGACAGTTGCTGCTGGTGGTGAGATTAGCTTTAAGTCAAAGAGTGAGCTAAAAAAGCAATTTAAAAATGATGAACAAGATATCTTGCGAGTAAAAGAGTCGAAGTTATAGCGTAACGCTTCAAAAATTTAAAAAATAGCCGGACTCTTGTTCGGCTATTTTTTTGTCACTATTGAAAAATCAGAGAGTTAATTCACCACGAAGATCTTTTTGCATCATGGTTCGAATCGTCTCATAGGGTAGCTGTCGACTGAGTAGATAGTGCAATTTCGCCAGTGCGGCTTCGGGAGTCATATCATAACCGCTGATCACCCCTGCTGCCGCTAAAGAGCACCCGGTTGCATAACCACCCATGTTCACTTTGCCTGACAAGCACTGCGTTAAGTTAATGACTACCACACCACGATCGGAAGCCTCTTTAAGCTGTGCTAACAACTTAGGCTCTTGCGGCGCATTACCCACCCCAAAGGTCAACAAAATCATGGCATTAACCGGCTGTTGTAGAGTATTGCGAATCACTTCATAAGAGATCCCTGGATACATGGTGATCACACCAATTGGCTGTGGGGTGATCTGATGAGACTTAAACTCACCATCGGGTTTAACATCTAACTCAACGCCTTGATGCTGAATGTTGATACCGGCTTCAAGTAGAGTACGCAAGTTGGGAGATGAGAAAGCATCAAAGCCATCAGCATGAGTTTTAGTACTTCGGTTTCCACGTAATAATTTATTATTAAAAAACAGAGTCACTTCGTTGATCGGATAGTTGGCGGCAATGTGCAGAGCATTGAGTAAGTTACTCTGCCCGTCAGAACGCAACTCCGCTAAAGGTATTTGCGATCCTGTCACGATCACGGGTTTTGACAGGTTCTCAAACATGAATGACAAGGCTGAGGCTGTGTAAGCCATCGTATCGGTGCCATGCAAGATAATAAAGCCATCATAACGGTCGTAGTTGTCGCTGATGTCGTCTGCAATGCGCTGCCAATCTAACGGCGTCATATCTGAAGAGTCAATTAACGGTTCATATTCGTGGAGGGTGAAAAGAGGCATTTCGGGACGATGGAACTCTGGCATCTGCTGCAGCTGTTTCTCCATAAAACCCGAGACAGGCACATAGCCGTTATCTGATTTCAGCATGCCAATGGTTCCACCAGTATAGGCGATATAGATGTGTTTTCTTTCCATAACAGAGCGCTCGAATAAGAGGAGATGGAGGGATTATACGGAACATAAGCCCGAAATAAATCGGGCTGGCAAAATTAATTACTAATTTGAGCAGTTAAGACAGAAAGAGTACTGACCTTTCGGGTCATTAAAGCGAGTCAATGTATCGATATCTGCCATAACACCGGTAGCAAGAGGGGTGAATGATGAAGGGAGTTGAGAGATTATTTGCTCTTTAAATGAGATGTTTAACTCATCTGATAACTGCTGAATCAGTTTTTCAGTGCTAGAAAGCGGAGTTTCAACCCAATAGATATTGTAACTCTCCATTTGAGCAAGTTCGGCTGCAGCGGCTATTGCATCATCAAAGTCACCCAATTGATCGACTAGGCCATTGTTCAACGCGTCTTGCCCTGTCCATACTCTGCCTTGAGAGATGGCATCAGCCTGCTCTAGCGTCATATCTCGGTGATTACTGACTAATGAAATGAAGTTGTGATAACCATGCTCGATGCCGAGTTGAATCGCTTCAGAAGCCCCTTCAGAGATCCCTCTAGTGATGCCAACACCTGCAAATGGCGTGGTACCAATACCATCGCTGTTAATGCCTAATTTATTCAAGCCCTTCTCGAAGGTAGTGATAATACCAAAGATACCGATGGAGCCTGTAAGTGTTGTGGGTTGAGCAATGATCTTATCTGCACTGAGTGATATCCAGTATCCGCCAGAAGCAGCCAAGCTCGACATCGAGACCACAACGGGTTTTCCCGCTGCTTTTAATTCATCGATTTCAGCTCGAATTACTTCAGAAGCAAACGCACTGCCACCCGGGCTGTCCACACGAAGTACCACCGCTTTTACTTTGTCGTCTTCGCGAGCCTGACGAAGTAGTGCAGCGGTCGAGTCACCCCCAACGGATCCTGATTTCTGTTTGCCGTCCAATATGGTACCACTGGCGACCACAACCGCAATGTCATTCGCATTGGGGTTGATGTCTGTCATTACGGCATTTAAATAGTGTTGATAAGAGACCTGGTTAACATGACCATCTCGATCTTCCCCAAAGACGTCACGAAGCGTGTTCTGCATCTGTTGGCGAGTCATTAATTGATCGACCAAACCCAGATGTAAACTCAACTGTGCGAGATCGCCTTTGGTTTTTCTCAACTCGGTTAAAAAATGCTCCATGGTTGGGGAGAGTGTTGAGCTGTCAATCGCTCGGTTATGAGCAACATCCCCAATGTAGGCACCCCAGAGTTGAGTTAACCAAGCTGAAGCCGACTCTTTTGCTGCATCAGACATGTCATTGCGCAAGAAAGGCTCAACTGCTGATTTATAAGTGCCGACTCTAAAGATATGAGTGGTAACATCCAGATTATCGAGCAGTTGCTTATAGTAGAGAGGATATGAGCTGTAGCCTTGAAGCATGATTGCGCCATTTGGAGACATTAAAATGGTATCAGCGTAACTGGCTAAATAGTATTGGCTTTGACTGTAGTAATCACCTACTGCGTAAACGGGTTTGCCTGCAGCTTTAAACTCATTGATCGCCTTGGCAATGTAGCGCAATTTAGTCAGATTGGTTTCAGACATGTCCTTTAAATTAAGCACTAAACCGGTGATGGCGTTGTCGGTAGAAGCAAACCTTATAGTATCAACAACGTCAAAAAGAATGGTCTCTTTAGGTTGGTTGCTACCTAGGATATCACCACTGATTTTTTCAAAGGGTTCGACATAACTGCGCTGTTCGACAATCGGTCCAGAGAGGTTGAGGACTAATGCAGACTTTTCTTTAACAATTGGCTCTGACTCTTCCGGTTGAAACAAGAAGAACAACAGTCCAATGATACTGATAAATAGAAGGTTGAGGATCAGTTGACGAGTGAACGACAGTAACGTCCATATTCCTTTTAAACAACGACCTATAAAGACAAAAAGCCCTTTCATGAGAGTACCTTTAACCATACATAATAAGGATATCCTACTAGAACTTAACGATAAAAACACGGTATATGATGAGTGTTAAATAAATGTAAAATAAATTTGTAAACTTATGATAGTAACGATACTCTGGTCAGACCACGTACAAATAGAAGAGTAAATATTATGGCGACTCAGTTTTCACACCTACTTGCACCATTAGATCTTGGCTTTACCACACTGCGCAATCGCGTATTAATGGGATCAATGCATACCGGGTTAGAAGAAGCCAAAGATGACTACAAAAAAATGGCAGCTTTCTATGCAGCACGTGCCAAAGGGGGCGTTGGCCTTATTGTCACGGGGGGCTACTCGCCTAATTTTCGCGGTCGTTTACACCCATTTAGCTCTCAATTTAGTTCTAAACGTGAAGCGAACAAGCATAAAAAAGTTACCGCAGCCGTTCATGCTGAAGGGGGGAAAATAGCTCTTCAGTTACTGCATGCTGGTCGTTATGGTATGCATCCTTGTGCGCAAAGTGCTTCGGCAATTCGTTCTCCTATCTCAAAATTTACTCCGAGCGAGATGAGTCACCGTCAAATTCTTAATACCATTAAAGCGTTTGCAAATAGCGCTAAATTGGCAAAAGAGGCGGGTTATGATGGCGTTGAACTGATGGGCTCTGAAGGCTACCTACTCAATCAGTTTATCTGTGAACGTACCAATAAGCGTTACGATCAGTGGGGAAAAACCTATGAAAATAGAATTCGTTTACCCCTTGAGATCGTAAAGTCCGTCCGTGAACAAGTCGGGGAGGAGTTTATTATTATTTTCCGCCTCTCTATGTTGGATCTTGTGGAGCAAGGCAGCACGTTAGAAGAAGTCGTACAGTTAGCAAAAGCGCTTGAACAGGCAGGCGTTACCCTTATTAACAGTGGTATTGGTTGGCATGAAGCACGTATTCCGACCATTGCGACACAAGTACCAAGAGCCGCGTTTAGCTGGGTTACAGAACGAGTTAAAGCGTCGGTATCGGTGCCGATAGTCACCTGTAATCGAATTAATACGCCTGAAGTGGCGGAACAGATACTGTCGTCAGGCCAAGCAGATATGGTCTCAATGGCGCGACCGTTTTTGGCGGATCCTGAATTTGTGAATAAAGCTGAGCAGAATCGCTCACAAGAGATCAATACCTGCATTGGTTGTAATCAGGCCTGTTTGGACCATGTGTTTAAAGGCAAGCGTGCCAGTTGTATCGTTAACCCGCAAGCCTGTTACGAAACCGAGCTGGTATTGACGCCACTTAGTACTGACACTCAGAAGGGGAAAGTGGCAGTAGTGGGTTCTGGCCCGGCGGGACTTGCGGCAGCAACGTCGGCTGCTGAAAGGGGTTATGAGGTAGATCTGTTTGAACAGCAAGGCCATATTGGTGGCCAATTTAACCTGGCCATGCAGATCCCTGGTAAAGAGGAGTTTAAAGAGACCCTTCGCTATTATTCGCATCGTATAGAGAAGACAGGGGTCAAATTACTGCTGAATACGCCAGCAACGGTTGAGAGCTTAAAAGCGTACGATGAAATCATTATTTCAACAGGTGTCCAGCCACGAGTGCCAAACATCAAAGGGGGCGACCATCCAAAAGTGATCGATTATCAAACCTTAATTCGCGATGGTGTCCAATTAGGTCAAAAGGTGGCGGTTATTGGCGCGGGTGGTATTGGTATTGATGTGGCGACCATGTTGACTGAACCTGAAGAGAGAGGTTTGGATCATTGGTTACAAGATTGGGGCATAGATAAGAGCATGTCACACGCTGGTGGACTGTTCCCGCATGAGGAGCATGTGAGTAAAAGGCAAGTGTGGGTTATGCAGCGTAAACATGGACGAGTGGGTAAAGGTCCAGGTAAAACGACAGGCTGGATCCATAAGCGAACATTGGAAAAGCGTGGGGTTGAGCTTCTGGATGGCGTGAAATATGACAAAGTGGATGACCAAGGGTTGCATATCACGATGGAGGGGCAATCAAGAGTATTGGATGTTGATCATATTGTACTGTGTGCAGGACAGACTTCAGTCACGTCATTGCCCGACGCGTTAAAACAGCAAGATATTGATTTTCATATCATTGGTGGCGCAGATCTGGCAGGGGAACTTGATGCAAAAAGAGCGATCCGTCAAGGTGTGGAGTTAGCGGCAAAATTATAAAAATTGCGCTTTAACAAGCCTAAGACAGTTAATTGATTGATTTAATGACACACTCTGAGCACAGGAGTAGACTCTGATAGTATGAATCAGATAACCCCCCTGTTTGGAGTGTGAAATGGCAAGTGTTCGTTTAACCCAGTACAGCCATGGTGCTGGATGTGGTTGTAAAATATCCCCACAAGTTTTAGATAAAATTCTTCACTCATCCATTGCCCCTTTTCACGATCCAAACTTATTAGTTGGTAACGAAAGTAAAGACGATGCTGCGGTTTATGACCTGCAAAATGGCACATCGATTGTGAGTACCACCGATTTCTTTATGCCCATTGTGGATGACCCGTATGATTTTGGTCGAATTGCGGCAACCAATGCCATCAGTGATGTTTACGCTATGGGTGGCAAACCCATTATGGCGATCGCTATTTTAGGTTGGCCTGTCAATGTGCTTGATCCTGAGGTTGCTCAGCAAGTCATAGAGGGCGGCCGGGCAGTGTGTCGTGAGGCGGGTATCTCATTAGCGGGTGGTCACTCCATTGATGCCCCTGAACCCATTTTTGGTTTAGCCGTCACCGGTACCGTGGATACTGAGCGTGTAAAGCGAAATAACCAAGCGACCGAAGGCTGCAAGCTCTACTTAACGAAACCTCTTGGTATTGGTGTGCTCACCACGGCCGAAAAACAGTCTAAATTGCGACCTGAACATCAAGGTGTGGCGCGCGATTGGATGTGTAAGCTCAATAAACCGGGTGAAGACTTCGCTAACGTCAGTGGCGTGAAAGCGATGACAGATGTTACCGGTTTTGGTCTGTTAGGCCACTTAACTGAAGTGTGTGAGGGCAGTGGTTTAGTCGCTGAAGTATGGTTTGATAAAGTGCCACAACTGCCGTCCGTTTTTGACTACATTGAATTAGGATGTGTACCTGGAGGCACTGGCCGTAACTATGAGAGTTACCAAAGTAAAATTGGGCCAATTACAGAGTTACAAAAATCGCTGCTGTGCGACCCACAGACCTCGGGTGGCCTATTACTGGCTATTGAAGATGACTCTACCGATGACGTTACAGCGATCGCTAACAAGCACGGAATTGAGCTACAAGCGATTGGTCAGTTAACTACCGCTAAAGATTCAACCAGCCCTGTGCTCATCGAGATTATTTAATGACTCGATGTAATACGAAAGATTACCGTCAGCTGTTTTTAAATGATACTCCGATGATGGATATGCGAGCGCCGATAGAGTTTACTCAAGGCGCATTCCCAACATCCAATAACCTGCCACTGATGACAGATGAAGAGCGCACAGCAGTGGGCATCTGTTATAAGCAGCACGGGCAAGAAGCAGCGATAAAGCTGGGTCTAAAGTTGGTCTCAAACGATATCAAAACGCAACGAATCGCTCAGTGGAAGGCTTTCTGCGCTGACAACCCTGATGGGTATTTATACTGTTTTCGTGGTGGCCAACGCTCTCGAATTACGCAGCAGTGGTTGAAAGAATCTGGTGTTGATTATCCATTTGTAGAGGGTGGGTATAAAGCGATGCGCCGTTTTCTGCTGGATACGATCGAAGCGATCAGTGCTTACCCTCTCACCATAGTGGCAGGTTATACTGGCAGCGGTAAAACACTATTGGTGAATGAACTAAAAAATGGACTCGATCTTGAAGGGGCGGCCAATCATCGAGGCTCCTCTTTTGGACGGTACGTCACAGAGCAACACACACAGATCAACTTCGATAATATATTGGCTGTTGATATTGTGAAAAAACAGGCCCTCGGTTGTCGCTCATTTATCTTAGAAGATGAAGGTAAAAATGTCGGCTCAGCCAATGTGCCACTGTCACTCTATGCGGCAATGCAAACCGCCCCTATTGCCATTATTGAAGACCCTTTTGATGTGCGCTTAGAGCGACTGCGTAGTGATTACGTGGTGAGAATGAAGCATGACTTTATTACCACTTATGGTGAGGATGACGGTTGGACGAAACTGGAAGCGTATCTCGAAAGAGGGCTATTCAGTATTCGGAAACGTTTGGGTCTTGAGCGATATGCGCAGATCTTATCGGAACAGAAACAAGCGTTAGCCACTCACCGCAGCAGTGGAGATATAAACCCGCACTTCGGTTGGTTAACTCAACTCCTTGAACTCTATTACGACCCTATGTATCACTATCAGTTGAGTAAAAAGGCAGATAGAGTCCAATATCGTGGTGACTACGCACAAGTTAAAGCGTGGCTAGCTGATAAATAAAGTTAAATGTGGTAAACCTAAACCGTTTTGTTTTCGAGCAAAGCGGTTTTTTCTTTGATATAAATATTTTTAAAGGTGAGTTGAATAATAGATGGATTTAAATAAAGAGAGTATAGAAGGTAATTTGTCATCGACACCTTCGTTTTCATTAGAACGTATTTATCCACGTCAGTTAGATAAAGAGTTAGCCAGTCATCGTAACGTATTAGATATCCACCTTGAGCGATATGAATTTGCATCAAAACATTTACATGGCACTTCAGTTTTAGATATTGCATGTGGTTGTGGTTACGGCACTGCGTTAATGGCAGCTCAACACCCTGATAAACAGTTCCTGGGTGTTGATATTGACCCTGAGGCTGTAGAGTATGCGCAACAGCAATATCAAGCTGACAATCTGCACTATATGTGTGGTGATGGAAGCTCGTTTATTAAGATCCGAGAATCCGATGATGAACAGCAACAGTTTGATACCATCATCAGTCTTGAAACGATAGAGCATGTTGCTAACCCTCAACAGATGGTCACTCACTTGTTAACACAACTCGCCGAGAATGGGGCAATGATTGCCTCGGTTCCTACCACTCCAACGGTAGATGGAAATCCTCATCACTTACATGACTTTACCGTAAAGACTTTTTATCAGCTGTTTTCCCCATCTGGTTTTGTTGCGTCAGAACAGTATGAACAAATCCAAAAGTGGGATTTTAGTGGTATCTTTGCAGCTAAAACAACGGAAGAAAACCGATCTCAAGGGGTGGGTATAAACGTAATTAAGCACTATTTGAGTAAACCCTCAGCACTGTTTTCTAGAATATACGCAATATTAACAAAAGGATTATGTAATCGTTATTTAACGGCTCGGTTCATAAAATGAACAATATCCTTTCATTCATAGGTTAAATGTGTGACTAGGGTGGAAACAATACGTTTTTAATATAACTATTTTCCCGTTTTTGACAATGCATGATATTTTAGCGAGGGTTTTAGAACGATTGTGGGTCACGTATGAAAAAAGTATTGGTTTTATTTCACTCTCAAAGTGGGCAGTTAGAAAACTATGTTAACTCTGCAACCGCTCCTTTAAAGGAGTCAGAAGATGTTCAAATTGACTATTTTAAAGTAGAGCCGGTCAATAAATACCCTTATCCGTGGTCTTTTTATACTTTTTTTGATGCATTCCCTGAAGCGATTTATATGAATGGTTGTGAGATAAAACCATTAGACATTATCGAAGATGATTACGATTTAATTATTATCGGATATACGGTGTGGTTTTTAGCGCCATCGATACCTATGACGGGATTCTTGAAAAGCGAACAGGCTAAGACGCTCATTAAAGGTAAACCCGTTATTACCTTGATTGCCTGTCGTGACATGTGGGTCATGGCACAAGAAAAAATGAAAGTGTTGATTGAGAATGTTGAAGGCACTTTGATTGATAATGCAGTACTGACTGATCAAGGTGGCTCAATTCACGCTTTTATTACCACTCCACGTTGGTTATTCACTGGTAAAAAAGACCCATTTTGGATATTCCCTGCCGCAGGGGTTTCTGAAGAGGACATCATTCATAGTCGGCGCTTCGGTGAACGTATTGTGAGTGGCTTACAGCAAGATGAAGAGAAAGCGCAAAGACCACTGCTCACCAACTTAGGTGCGGTAACAGTGAATGGAAAATTGGTGGGAAGCGAAAAAGTAGGGACTCGTTCATTCTTGGTATGGGGGAAACTCATTCAGAAGTCGGGTAAGCCGGGTTCAATGCCAAGAAAGATAGTTATTACTTTATACGCAATTTTTTTGGTTGCCCTGATTGTAACAGTGGTACCTCTTAATTTGCTTATCAAAAAACTGCTTAATCCCTTCAGAAAAAAAGCAATAGAGCAGTGCATTAAATATTACGAAGAGCCATCAGGACGTTAACGATGATCAGAAAGGTATACATTAATAATATTCAGTCCTTTTTACCGAATGAACCGGTTGAAAATAAGGATATGGAGAACGTATTGGGACAGGTTGGCTCTCGACCTTCTCGAGCAAAAAAGTTGATCCTTCGCTCAAATAAAATCAAACAGCGCTACTATGCGATTGATGCGAACAGTGGGGCGACAACGCACTCGAATGCCGAGCTGACCGCTGCTGCGATTCAATTGTTGAACAGTGATACTTTTACTATCAAAGATACTCAAGTATTAGCGTGTGGCACCACGATTGCCGATCAAATTTTACCCAATCACGCTTTGATGGTACATGGCGTGTTGAATATCCCAAGCTGTGAAGTGATTGCCACTGCAGGGATCTGTTTAGCGGGTACGATGTCACTGAAGTATGGCTACATGTCTATTCTCAGTGGTCAGAGTGACAATGCAATCGCAACAGGGTCAGAAAATGCATCAGCGATGATGAGATCCAAAAATTTTGAGGCGGAAGTTGACGCGGATGTGGATGAGTTAGAGCGTCAACCTGAAATTGCTTTTGAGAAAGACTTCTTGCGTTGGATGCTCAGTGATGGGGCTGGAGCGGCGTTATTAAGCTCAGAGCCAAATCAAGGTAGCTTATCACTAGAGATTGAGTGGATGATGCAAAAATCGTATGCCAATGAACTGGATGCGTGCATGTACGCTGGTGCCGATAAGCAACAAGATGGCGGATTAAAGGGGTGGCGAGAATATGAAACACAACAGTGGTTAAATCAATCAATCTTCTCTGTGAAACAAGATGTTAAATTGCTGAACGATAAAATCGTAGAGTATACCGTTGAAAAACCACTTGAAGAGTTAGTGGCCAGCGGACAACTCGACCCACAATCGATTGACTATTTTTTACCTCACTACTCATCAGGGTATTTTCGAGATAAGTTGTATGCCGGCATGCAGAAGGTTAATTGTGATATTCCGCAAGAGAAGTGGTTTACCAATCTAACAACCAAAGGAAATACGGGGTCAGCATCTATTTATATTATGTTGGCAGAGTTGTTTCATTCATCCAAATTGCAAGTGGGTGATAAATTGCTCTGTTATGTCCCAGAAAGTGGACGATTCTCGACCGCATTTTTTCAGCTTAAGGTGGTGTAATGAAGATTAAACAGGTCCCTCAAGACCACATATCAACCTACGCCGATAATTCAAAAGCAATATATGCCACTGATGAAAACGGTGAGTATTCTGTGGTGGCATCCACGGGATGGGATGTGGAAGAGGAAGTCACCAAACAAGCACTGAATGAATTAGAGCGGCAAGCAGCACAAGCTTATGAGGCTGTTGAAGCAGGAGAGCAGTCGCCGTTGTATTACCATATGTATGCGCAGCGCATGGATGTAATGGTGTTAGCTCAATCTGTCGGCATGTTTCAATGGCGAGTGAAACGTCATTTAAAACCTGCCATTTTTTCATCACTTTCTGAGGCAATATTAACGCGTTATTGTGATGCCCTCGGTATGGAACTTGAAAAGATAAAACAGCTGCCTAGCAAAACAACACTTACCGAGCATACAGAGATAAAAGAGTCTTGATGAACAATCAAATAGAAGCGTATCAGCACCAACATTATGCCCATTGCGAAAGTGGCGTCATGTCATCAATGCTTACCCATCATGGTCTAAAACTGTCTGAACCAATGGTTTTTGGCCTTTCAAGCGCGTTAGTATTTGCTTATCTGCCATTTGTTAAGTTAGGTGGAATGCCGCTTATTGCTTATCGCTCAATGCCTAAGTCCATCATGAAAGGGTTGCAAAAAAGTATTGGCATTAAAATGAAACTTGAAACGTTTTCAAAGCCTGAGCAGGGCACAAAACGTTTAGATGAGTTGTTAGCCGATGGTAAGATCGTCGGTGCTCAAACCTCTGTTTTCTGGCTTCCCTATTTTCCGGAAGAGATGCGATTTCATTTTAATGCCCATAACTTGATTGTTATTGGTAAAGAGCAGAGTCACTATCAGATCAGTGATCCTGTCTTTGAGCACCTTGTTCAAGCGGAAGAGAAAGCACTGCAAAAAGCCCGTTTTGTTAAAGGTGTAATGGCTCCCAAAGGCTCGCTCTACTACCCCTCTTACGTTCCCAGTGAGATTGATTACAAAAAAGTGATCCCGAAGAGCATCAAAAAAACCGCCAAAAGCATGCTTAATACGCCTGTACCAATTGCGGGTTTGAAAGGGATCCAATTTTTAGCCAAACATATTCGAAAGCTAGAATATAAAGACCAACATCATGCCAAGCTTTTTCTCGGGCATATTATTCGTATGCAAGAGGAGATAGGCACTGGCGGAGCTGGCTTTCGTTATATCTACGCATCATTCTTGCAAGAGTCATCGGTTCTCCTAGAGAGCGTTGCGCTTAAACACGCTTCTGAAATGATGACTGATGTCGGCGATGCATGGCGTGAATTTGCTCTGATGATAGCGAAATCGATACGACCAAAAAATAAAAATGCGATTGATTTTGATGCGATTGCCACCAAGTTAGAATCAATAGCGGCACAAGAATCTGATGTCTATAAGGCACTACTACGAGCCATTGAATGATCAGCATAAAGAATCTGGTTAAACGTTACGGTAATAACGTTGCCTTAGACCAACTCAGTGTGGAGATAGCATCAGGCACTATTTTCGGTTTGTTAGGCCCTAATGGTGCCGGAAAAACCACCTTAATCTCCATACTCAATGGGCTAACCACCTATGAGAGTGGCGAAGTATCTCTCTTTAATCAGCCTTTAAAAAACCATTTACAGCAGATACGTCAACGCTGTTCACTCGTACCACAAACTCTGGCCTTTTATGACAATCTGACCGTCAAAGAGAATCTGCACTTTTTTGCAGGAATTCAAAACCTCAAAGGGGATGAACGTCAGAAGAATATCGACTATGCCATTGAAACAAATCGATTACGTTCCATGTTATCGCAGAAGGCGGCCACTCTATCAGGCGGCCAAAAAAGGCGTTTGAATATTGCAATTGGTTTGCTAAATAACCCAGATATTCTTTTCTTTGATGAGCCGACGGTGGGAATTGATCCAGAATCTCGTAACGAAATATTAGAGACCATTCGTTCATTTAAAGCGGACAATAAAACCGTGGTCTACACCTCGCACTATATGCCTGAAATTGAAAAATTGTGTGATGATGTCGCAATCATCAATGCGGGAAAAATTATTAAGCAAGGTTCGATTACCTCAATGTTAACCAATGAGAGTGCAGAGCAGGTTGTGATTGAACTGTACGATACTCGGCCAGAACAGTTGCAAGCGTGTTGTGTCCAATGTGATCCGCTTTCAATCATTGATAACACAACCTTGTTGCTTAATTCGAAATCGAGTGAGGTGGTGAGTCAGGCTCTGAGTGTCTTAGAGACCCACCGAGTTGCGGTGAAACATGTCCGATATGGCAGTACTACCTTAGAGTCGTTGTTCATTAATTTAACGTCAAAAGGAAGAGTTGATGTTTAAAGCGATGCTCATCAAAGAATTTTTATTGGTTGGTAGGGATAAGCATGCCCTTGCTGCGCTATTTATCATGCCAGCCGTATTTATATTAATCATGTCACTGGCGTTAAAAGATGTGCTTAACGAAGAGAAGTCCATGGTGAACTTCTCGATCATTGACCAAGACAATTCAATCTTGAGCGAGGCCTTTGCTGGTAAGCTGCGCAGTAACAAGGTTATGCAAGAGATATCGCCGGAAGAGGATACCCAGGGGCCACAATTTTTGATTGAGATCCCCAGTGGTTATCAGAGTGAATCTCTGCCTCTGAGCATTGAGGTGGCTCCCGATACGTCGCACTCACTGTTAATGATTTTCAAAGCGCAAATACTGACTCTGCTCATGGAGGGTAAATTTGACGAGATTAATCAGTTGCAAAAAGATCGTGGGTTGCCTATTTCGGACTTTGATTTTGATGAGTCTGAGTTAATGGATATCCACTACGCTAAGTTGGAGCGCGATGAGAAACCAACCTCTACCCAGCAGAGTGTGCCCTCTTGGATAGTGTTCAGTCTGTTTTTTGTGATTATTCCCATGTCGACCATCTTCATTAGTGAGCGCAAGCAGAATACCTTAATGAGATTAAGCACCATGAACATTAGTGTGCCGGTCCTGTTTGTTGGCAAAATCATCCCTTATATGATCATCAATCAGCTTCAGGTGTGGTTGATGATTGCCGTGGGTATTTTTGTGGTACCACTGTTTGGTGCAGCGCCTCTCACCATTGGTGGTTCTGTATTCGGCTTAATGCTAGTTTCAGTGTCGCTAAGCTTATCGGCGATAGGGTTATCAATTTTGATCGCGACGTTAGTGGATAGTATTGAGCAGGCAACAACGATTGGCGGCATCATTAATATTCTATTAGGCGCGATAGGGGGCGTGATGGTACCCAAATTTGTGATGCCGGAAGCGATGCAGCAATTTGCTAACGTCTCGCCGATGTCATGGGGTTTAGAAGGGTTTTTAGATATTTTTTTACGCCGTGGCGGTGTAGCAGAAGTGATCAATGAGTCGATAGCACTGAGTTTATTTGGCGTTGCGGCACTGCTGCTGGCAGCGGTTATATTTCAATACAAGTTAAGGACAATCTCATGAAAGGATCACTGGACAGTGAGTTTAAACTCCGATTAAAAACCCTGCTGATTGAAGAGTGTGATAAAGAGGAGATCACTGCAGACGAGATTGCCGATGATGTGTTGCTGTTCTCTGATGAGAGCGGATTAGAACTCGATTCTGTCGATGGATTACAAATCTCTATGTGCTTGCAGACGCATTTTAAGATTCGCTTAGTGGATCCAAAAGAGTTTCGCCGTGTCGTAACGACGATTAATGCTTTAGCTGATTACCTGCAACCTGAGTAATTGACGATGATCTCTATTCTTGGCGGTGAAATAATCAGCGCACTTGGTGATAAGGTGTCACGTCAGCAACATTTGTACCATGGGACTTTTCAACACACGCTTAGAGATGTTGATGTAATCGGTGAGCGACAAACCGTCCCATATTACGCCATAAACAGCGATCTAGCGTGTCCGGATCTGTTTGACCCCATGCCTGCTTTAAAGCAACTGGTTCAACAAGCTATTAATCAGTTAGGCTTGGGTTCAGCTGCATTAGCACGTTGTGGTCTGTTTATTGGTAATGCGGCGAATGATCTCTCGTTGAGTATCCCACTAGGTATCAATCAAGATGGCAAGCAGATAGAGACGATCAATCGTGAGCGTATTGGTAATGGCTATTACGCTCAGCAGTTGATCACACACTTTGGTTTGAACTCCTTAACCCTGACTTATAATACTGCCTGTACGTCAAGTTCAAATGCGATAATCGATGCGGCGGCCATGTTAGAAGGTAAGCTGATTGATTACGCGTTAGTTATCGGTATGGAGATGTATGCGCCACTCTCTTTCGAAGGATTTATCTCCATGCAGCTGTTGGCACCACAAGCCATCAGTCCATTTGATAGTGAGCGGCAAGGGTTAATTTTGGGGGAATCGATCAGCGGACTGTTTCTGAGTCGCGATGAGGTAGCCCCTTCTGAGTGGCGCTTCCTTGGTGGCAGTTCTCGTTGTGAAACCCACAGTGTGACTGGAGTGAACCCTGATGGCAGTGGTATAGCGGAAGTCATTAACAGCGCACTCAATATCAGTGCTGTTACGCCTTCTGATGTCACCGCCGTTAAAGCGCATGGCACCGCGAGTCGACTCAGTGATTTGGCAGAGATTAACGGCATGAAACAAGTCTTTTCTGAGCAACCTGACTTTTACTCTTTAAAACCCTATATTGGCCATACGTTAGGCAGCTGTGGTGTCAGTGAATTGCTGTTGAGCATAGAGTGTATTGACGCGGGCTTTTTGCCACCAACTCCCAACTTTCTCCATCCTGATCCCGAAATGATGTGGCAACCAATATCATCCACCCGTCATTGCGAACACGGCGTATTTGTTCATAACTGTTTTGGTTTTGGTGGCAATAACAGTGTGATGGTCGTAGAGAAGGTGGCCTCATGATCTTTGTTCATCGTACTTCGATAGTCAACTTTACCCAAGAGTGCAGCGTAGATGTAAAAGCTGCCTGTAAAGCGGTCGCCCCTGCATTCATACGTCGAACTGATCGCTTTATCCAGCTTGGTTTACTCGGTTGTGCTGGTATCGTTGACGATACACCGCTGGAGTCTAATACCGCACTCTACATGGCGAGTGGCCAAGGAAACTTGTCGGTATTTAATCGTATCTGTGCCCAACACTATATTGAACACCTACCGCCTAAACCCGTCGATTTTATTAATTCTTTAAGTAATACCTCAGGCTTTTATATCGCGAAATTCTTAGGCTTGAATAGCAAAAACTTGAACCTAGCTCAGCATGGTTTTGTGGCGGAAAACACACTGCTATTAGCGTGTAATGATTTGATAGTAAACCGCGAGCAACAGGTATTGGTTGGTGGCGTGGATGAGCGACTAACCCCACAGGATTTTACTAAAAAATTTTTAGGGTTATCCGATGGGCAGCCGTTGGGTGAAGGCAGTAACTGGATGCTACTCAGCACCGATCAAGCGCATGCAGTGGCAAGCATCGAGGTTACCCCTCATGCCATGAATTTTGATGAGACAGTGGATTATCTGAAACAGTATCAAGGCGATGAGCAACTGGCGTTTGGTTATCGCTGTCCTGCAGCAGTGAGTGAAGCGCTACTGGGCTCGGGCAAACAGAGACGCTTTGAATACGAGTCACAATGTGGCTTTTATGAAACCTTGCCTTTTTATGTGATGAATTTGTTTATTGAGACACAACAAGGCGTGATGATATTCATCGACTATTTTGAGCAAGCGTATCGAGTCATCACGATTAAAACGACATGAGACTGTGTTTTTATACAGTTATGATTGCTGTTTACCATAGAATCCGATAGAGTCGTTTTATCTCACTATAATATACCCATTATGACTCGACTCTATATTGCTGAAAAACCCAGTCTTGGCCGGGCGATTGCCGCTGCCCTTCCTCGCCCTCATAAAAATGAACAAGGCTTCATTCGAGTCGGTAATGGTGACATCGTCACGTGGTGTGTTGGCCACCTATTAGAACAAGTTGAACCGGACAGCTACGACGCAAAATACAAAAGCTGGAAAATGCACGATCTACCTATCATTCCAGATCAGTGGCAGCTAAGACCGAGAAAATCCGTCAGTAAACAGGTCACTGTGATCCGTAAGCTATTAAAAGAGGCTGATGAGATTGTTCACGCTGGGGATCCCGATCGTGAAGGTCAACTCTTAGTGGATGAGGTCTTGGATTACCTAAAGCTTTCTAAAAGCAAGAAATCCACTACCCAGCGCCTATTGATCAGTGATCTGAACTTATCTGCAGTTAAACGAGCGCTCTCTAGCATGCGCTCCAACCAAGAGTTTATTCCGTTATCTGTTTCTGCTTTAGCGCGTTCTCGTGCCGATTGGTTATATGGCATGAACATGACTCGTGCTTATACCCTACTGGGTCAGAAAGGGGGGTATCAAGGGGTGTTGTCAGTTGGTCGTGTGCAAACCCCTGTTCTTGGTTTGGTAGTTCGCCGTGATGATGAGATTAGCCACTTTATCCCTAAAGCCTATTTTACCCTTGATGCACTTATTCCTTATCACAATGAACAGCTTAACAATGGCATTCCTTTTGACATTCGAGCGCGCTGGCAACCGAGCGAAGCGTGTAAACAGTGGCAAGATGATGAGGGTCGAGTACTGAGCAGGAAGTTGGTAGAAAACGTCGCAGGACGTATTGCTGATCAACCTGCAGAAGTGACACAGGCGCAGAGAAAAGAGAGTAAGCAGAATGGGCCTCTGCCATATTCGCTCTCCTCATTGCAGATAGACGCCGCCAAGCGTTATGGTATGAGTGCACAAGAGGTACTCAATCACTGTCAAAGCCTGTATGAAAAACATAAGCTGATCACTTACCCTCGATCAGATTCTCGTTACCTACCGAGTGAGCATTTTAAGCAGGGACCGGAGATTGTGAACGCCATTGCCCATAACGATAAGCAGCTACAAGCGGCATGCCGTGGCGCTGATCTGACCCAGCGTACGAAAGCGTGGAATGACAAAAAAGTGGACGCTCACCACGCCATTATTCCTACGCCTAAACAGGCATCCACGGCGGGTTTATCGGGGGGAGAAGCAAAAATTTACCAGTTAATTGCACGACAGTATTTGATTCAGTTTTACCCTGCGGCGATTTATGCGGATGCGAAGTTAGTATTTACTATCGCTGGTGGCTCTTTTACTGCTAAGGGGCGACAGTTGATATCGGAAGGGTGGCGCGTACTGTTAGGACGAAGTACGACTGAAAGTGACGACCATGATCTTGCTGCAAAAGTACCTCCTTTGCAGTTAGGCGAAGTGCTTACGTGTCGTGAAGGGGAGATCAAAGACCGTATGACTGAGCCCCCAAAACCGTTTACCGAAGCGACACTTCTGCAAGCGATGACGGGTATTGCGCGTTTTGTGGAAGATAAAGCGTTAAAAGGGATCTTGAAAGAGACCGATGGCTTAGGCACAGAAGCCACTCGTGCTGGAATTTTAGATCTACTGTTTAAGCGACAGTTGCTACTTCGGCAGGGGAAAAGCATTCATGGTAGTGAGGCAGGGCGTGGACTTATCTATGCACTGCCCACAGAAGCCACCTTTCCAGACATGACCGCACATTGGGAGCACCAACTGCAAGCCATGGCTGAAAAGCAGTACTCTTATACGCCATTTATGCAAGCGTTAGAGCAGCGTGTAAGCAGCATGATGGTGAAGGTGCAAAATAGTGCGGTGCCAGATTCTTTACGATCATTACGATCCCCGGCAAAACCTGCGTTCAAAAAACGAAAGGCAACCAACAAAAAAGCCGCTTATAGTCGGAAGAAAAAATAAGCTCAAATATAAGACACTAATCTCATATGCAGTGCTTGTTTTGTAAATATCTAATATAAAGCATATTTTTCATACTATTCTGATTTACCGCATAAAAAAGTGTCAGTATTCTTTACACTATTTCCTGTTTCATTAATGAGAAATATCTATCCCCCTGTAATTTATAAAAAATTCATATTGGCCTAATAGTTGCATTTCTATCAATAAGAACATTGAATTTTTATTGTCATCACTGCTTGCCAATCATGCATTGGGTGATAAGAGGACATTGATTATGAAAAAACTTGCTATTCAATCACTTTTAGCAGGCTGTCTACTTTCAGCCAGTAGCGTATTAAGCATGGCCAATGCTGGACTGATATTTGCTGAAGACTTTAACAGTGGCAGTAATGGGCTAACGAACGCAGTTGATGTTTCATGGTCTGATTCAAGTGGACAAGGCTTTGAAGTTTATAACGCAGGAGGAGCGGGTGCTCGTGGTATGAGCGGCACCTATGATCATGATAATAACCCTGCGACGGCTCAAGTGCCGATTTTGGGTGCGATTGAAGTCAATGATGATCAAGGGAATGAGCTACTTACTGCTACCTTTACGTTAGACTCGGTGATTGCTTCAGATCAAATGGGTTCATTAAGTTTCTTTGGTGGCGTTCGTGGTAATAATGCTTCTGGGGCAACGGTCGAAATTTATAATTTGACTCAAAACCAAACATTATCAGGAGTGCTAACGCCGCTATTAGGTGCTGGAGAGTGGGTCTATAATAGCTTCAGTTTTGCAGCGACTAGCGCTAACTTAGGAGATGAACTGCAGTTTAGATGGCAGGGGGGCGGAACTAACTCAGCCAACGGTCAGGAGATCACCCAAGTTAATTTCTCTGTTGTTGAAGTGTCAGAACCAACCACGTTGGCTCTATTTGCTTTAGGGGTCTTTGGTTTAGGTCTTTCTCGCTTGAAGAAGCGTCGTTAACCCTGAAAGTAGGCTCCACACTATCTATCTGTGGAGCCTGTCATTTCTTATTGAGCTGTACCAAAGTAGGTAAGCCACTGCTTTTGTGCTTGATACATCTCATCGAACATCGCGTTTATCTGCTCAAGGGTACACACTGTCGCTGTCACTGGATCCAATGAGAGTGCATATCTAGCGGCATTTAAATCCGAATTCATCACCGCCTCAACAATCAACTCATGCACTGCCGTATTGGTTTTGATTAAGCTGGCGCATTGAGTTGGCAGTTTCCCCATTGCTTGAGGTTGTAGGCCTTTTTTGTCTACCCAGATCGGAACTTCAACAACACACTCTTGTGGCAAATTATCAATCAATAGTGTATTAGCTTGTTGGTTAGGCACATTACCATTGATGCGGGTGCGTTCACCACTCACCATAGCATTGATGATTTTCGGTGCGTTGAGCATGTTTTGAGCAATCACAAACTCAAGGTCGCCGTTGAGTTGCGCATCAATCTCCTTTTTACTTGCCGCATGCACTTCTTTCTCTAATTCAAGCAGGTTCCAGCGCCTAGGTAGGAAGTCATTGATCATTTGTTCATTTTTACGAAAATAGGGTAGGTAATCACTGCAGTGCCAATGGTTTTCCGTGCACCATAAGCCAAAGAATTTTACTATCTCACAACGAACCCCGTCGGATGCATACACCTTAGGGTCATTAACCATTGCCTCAATCTTAGGCTGTAAGTCTTCACCATCCATCATGAACTTCGTTATCCACGTCATGTGGTTAATGCCTGCAAATTCATAATTGATGCTTTCAGGTACCTCTTTATACATCAATGCTTGCCACAGCTCTGGGGTGTATGGGTGATCAATCCACTCTCCAACGCCGAGATAACCGGCTAATTGAGCGGCGGTATAACGAACCCCATAACACAACCCGATGGATTGAATGGAGCTGAACTCTTTGGCAGCCCAGGTCAGAGGCGCAAGAGGATTGGCGTAGTTAATGAATAGGGCATCAGGACAGATCTGTTCCATGTCGCTTAGAATGTTTAACATCGGAGGGATGTGTCTCAATGCGCGGAAAATACCCCCAGGCCCCATGGTATCGCCGACCTCTTGGATAACGCCATACTTTTTCGGAATGTCCATGTCCAACTGCCAAGGGTCTAATCCACCGACTTGAATCACGTTAATTACAAAATCAGAATGGACTAAAGCCTGTCGCTGATTGGTCGACATACTGACTTTGGCGGGCAGTCCGGTCTGTTTAATCATTAGGGTGATCAGTTGATGGCTGCGTTTAAGTACTCCCGGTTCTACATCCACCAGCATCAGTTCAATATTAGAGAGAGCGGGATATGAGAGTAGGGCAGAAACGATCTGGCGAGTAAACATAACGCTACCCGCACCAATGAGTGTAATTTTAGTCATAATTGTCCTTGATTCATCTATCGTTTGAGTGAGCGTTGCTGACGAATAAGCAAAAAGCTATGAGTGATAAGAGATAAAATGATAATGATGCCGTACACCAATTTGGTCCAGAACCCGGCGAGTCCTGCGCTGATAATACCCGCTTCAAGAATTCCGATGATGCAAGCACCAAAGAGGGTGCCAAATAGTGTGCCTCGACCTCCTAACATCGAGGTTCCACCAATAAAAATGGAAGCAAAAACCAGCAACATATAACCTTGTCCTTGATTCGGCCACCAACTGCACATCTCTAAACTGATGAAAGCACCGGTTAAGGCTGACATTCCACCCATCAGAGTGAACAGTTGAAAACGGGTGGCATTGACATTCACCCCCATCATAGTAGCGGCCTTGGGATTATCACCAACAAAATTGATGTTATCGCCAATTACGTGGAAAGAGAGCAGTAACCAGAAAACGCCTAAAATCACTAAGCACCAGATAAACTGAGCAGGAATAAAATCAAACAACCTGCCTACCGTTAGTTGGTGAAACCAGGTACCACGAATTTCAGGGATACTTAATGCCATACCATCGGCGATCACTGTGGTTAAGCCGCCAAGGAAAAACTGAGTACCTATGGTGGCAATAATTGAGGGGATCTTACACACAACCACTAAAAATCCGTTCAACAACCCAGCGGCTAAACCTGCAATAAGAGCGGCCGAGAAAGCGATCACAGGGGATTGAGTCACTTTAAACGTGGCCGCAAATACGAAACCGCCCAGAGCGACTACTGAGGGGAAACTCAGGTCAATTTCACGGGCAATCACAATCAATGTAAGTGCAAAAGCCAACATCGCGGTAAAAGGGATAGTGGACATGAATGAGGTATAGATGCGTGAGTTTAAAAAGGTTTGTGGGCTATATATAGCGAAGATAGACCACAATAGTGTTAACAGCATCAGAGTAAATAGAGGGGTTCTATTTTGTCGATAAAAGGTATTCAAAGTCATCCTTTGCCAACGCTATCTAAGATGGCTTGTTGTAATTCAGGTTGAGATAGTTCTCTTTTAGTGTATTCGGCGACAATGGTTCCGTGATCCAAAATAATGAAACGGTCAGCAACCCGATAGGCGTCGTTGAGATTATGGGTAATCAGTAAGCAGGCTCTCTGTTGCGCTTTTAAGGCCTCGATAAAGCAGAGTACCTTCTCTACTTCACCGAGGGATAGTGCAGTGGTGGGTTCATCTAGAATCACCACTTTAGCATCAAACAACATCGCTCGACCGATGGCTAAGCCCTGTCGTTCTCCACCAGATAGCAGTTTGGCCTCAGTTTCAATGGTCGCGCCAATACCATTGAAATTCAGCCTTTTAAGTAACTCATCAGCTTGGCGCTTCTCCTCTTTTCGGTCAATGAAACCAAATCGGTTACGAAGGTGACGTCCAAGAAAGAGATTGCGCCAGATATTTTGTTGCTCGCCCAAAGAGTCAGACTGATACACCGTCTCTATCCCTCTCTCACGGGCGAGTTTTACCCCATATTTTTGTGTACAAATGGGTTTATTATTAATGAAAATTTGACCATCCGTGAAATTTTCAGCACCTGACATTGTTTTAATTAATGTTGATTTACCTGCGCCATTGTCTCCGAGTAGGGCTAACACCTCGTTTTTTTTAATCGAGAAGCTAATATTTTTTAGCGCTTGTGTTGGCCCGAACCATTTATTGAGGTTTCGGATTTCAATGGCAACATTTTTCATTAACGAATACCTTCCTCAGCCAAAGGAGCAATAAAGTTAATGTTATCCATACCGACGAAGCCTGCGCCAGTATTGATTGCTAACCCAGAGAAGCCGTAACGCTTACTGAGTGCAATTTGAACCACTGATAGGTAACCCATTAAATAAGGCTGACTGTCAGAGACAAGTTGTACATAGCCGGTTTTAATGGCATCTGCGGTAACTGGAGAGAGGCTAAACCCGCCTACAAAAATGCTGTTAGGTTTAACACCAGCATTACGTAAGAAGTTGCCCATTTGAGCGGTAAGTGCTCCGTGATCAACCAGAATCATCTCAACATCAGGGTGTGACGCTAAATAAGCCGTGATGGATGATGTTCCGATAGAGGAATCTTTATCAGTTTCTGGAGAGATTTGAATAAAATCAACAGTAAGCCCTGCATCTTCTAACGTGCTGATCAGCCCAATGGTTGATTTACTGCGTTCAGCCATATCCTTGATTCCCCACACTAATGCACGAGAACCTGCGGTTAATTCACTACGACGAAGTGCTTCTTGCGCTAACTGAATACCACGAGCGGCATTATCAGCACCAATGTAACCAAATCCGTCAGCAGAGTGTGCGGCCATTGTGGCTGGAACAGGCGTATCAATTGAGGTGACTTTTATACCACTTTTAATCGCTTCAGAAACGAGAGGTTGATAAGCGGTATCACCAGGGTGGCCCATTAAGACTATCCCGCTTGGTTTAGCGGCAAGAGACAGTTTGAAATTCTCAATCATTTTTTGCGGATTCCAATCTGAATAGATCAGACGCAGATCGACATTGAGATCTTCACTGGCTTGTACCGCACCTTTTTGAACTATGGTAGCGAATGAGCCGCCTACTGGACCGCCAACATCAAACCAAATAGAGATATCTTTACCCAGTGGTTCTGCGATTGTCGAGGGTACTAAACATAGAGTAAATATAAAAGATGTTGCAGCAACCTTTAATTTATTTATAAGTTTTCCGGTTTTTCTTTTACTTTTTAAAYAAAACATGGTTATTCCACTTAATTGATTTTACGTTGGCGAGAATGGTAGTGATTAATAGTGAGTAAAACCTAATTGTTGATCACATTAATAAATAAAAATAACGCAAAATGGCTATTTTGTTGTTTGTATCAAATTTTGTTATTGGTTTGGTATGAAAAAGTCATTAAGTTGTCATTAAGGTTTTTCCTTCTTACAATTTGATTATTAATCAGTGTTTTATGTTGATTTGGCTGCGTAAAAATACAGGCATTAGAAAAACTAATGTTCGATTTTATTTACTTATCGATGAAAATATAAGCACATTCGATTCATTAAAAAAACTAATGAATAATTATTGGTTGGTTTATATCTTTCTTTATTGGAAATATGACGTTTATCACGGATGTTATTTGTGTTTTATTTATA
>NZ_JAKJSQ010000057.1:0-25819 GCF_050337105.1 Aliivibrio kagoshimensis | reverse complement strand
GTATTATTGTGTGTCTATATTGTTTTGTTGGGCAACTAGAAATATTACTAGAGTTTGAATATATTTGAGTTGTGTTTAATTATCAGTAATTGATATTAATTATATATTTATTATTAATTTACTGTGGATACAATGGAGTCACAAATACAATTTATCTTATTGATATAATAAAGTTGGAAATAATAATGAATAAAACACTACTTGCAATTCTAATTGCAGCGACAAGTTCTTCAGTCCTTGCGAATGAAATATATTCGAATGAAACAACGAAAGTATCAATGAAAGGTGAAGTTGATGCTTATTTTGCATCCACCGATATCAAAGGTACCAAGACTGATGCAGATGTAAACATGTGGGCAAAGATTCAGATGGATGCCGAGCAAAAGCTCTCTGATACGTTGACATCATTTGCTTCTTTTGAAATTGAATCAGGTTCTTGGTACGACGGTACGGACTCAGAAGCAAAATTTGATGATGTGTATGTTGGTGTGAAGACGGATATATGGGGTATCGCTGTTGGTGAAACCGGTGATTTAGCCGATTCAATGGATGCCATTGAAAAAGATGACATTACTAATGAGGGTAACTACCTTGGTGGAGCGGGAGGACATCACCGTGAAAGCAAGGGTAAAGGTATTGTCGCTAAAACCAAATTCGGTCCAATGTCATTTGTTGTCGACTATAATACCGTTGCTGATGATGATATTGACTCGACAATTGGTGTATCTGCTGATTACAGTAATGATTTTGTCTCTGTTGGTGCGAGTTATATATCTGGTGAAGCAGATGCGAATACTGACCTTGAAATCATGGGTGTTTCAGTTTCAACTGAGATTCAAGGTATTTACCTAGCGGCAACATACGTGGATTTCGAAGGCGTTAACTCATTTGGTTTCTATAAAACTGCAGATTATACCTCTGGTAAAACGTTAAGCGCTGCAGCATCTTATAAATTTGATGACATTCGTGTATACACCACGTTTTCAAGTGTCGATGTTGATGATACTAACACCAACAAATATGGTGACTCTTCAAACTGGGTAGTTGGCACGGATTACGCCTATAACGATGACATTCTTATATTCGCGGAATATCAACAAGGTGAAGCTGATTGGCACAGTGAAGATAGCAGCACTATTGTCACTGGTGTTTATTATACTTTTTAATATGATTTAGATTTATAGTTCCCTGTCTTTTTTTTGGAAGTCTCCCATACCACACTTTGTTTTCTAAGTGTGGTTTTTTGTATTACTTAACGCTCAATCCGCGGTGAATAGATAGAGTAAGCGGTAACTTGTCCAGCGACAATGGCCGAGAACATGAACATGGCGGATAAGCCGATACTAGGGATGGGCAAGACTGATTGCTCAAACACGGTTTGGCTGGCACTGACCAACACTCGGCTGCCTGGAACCAAAATGATGATGCCTTGAACAATGTAGATAGCACCTGTTAAATCGAGCTTTTTGGCAAGCCAAGTACCGTACAGCGTGATCAATACAGTAGTGACCCATGTTCCTACTAACCAGCCACTGCCAAAGCCTAAGTAGAGCGGTCCCCACATGCCTAATAAAGCGACAGGATATCCCATCAAAATATCTCTTGGGCGGGCGTTGAATATGATACCGATGGAGGTTGATATAATAAACAGCCCCAGAATATGCATCCAAGTCGGGATCTCATTGATGTAAGCGATGGATTCGGTATGGCCCCAGATTGCTTCGCCAATGTTCAACCCCATCACAATACCAACAAACAGTTTGATCAAGGTTAACCCACATTGACCGAGTAGACTGGTACCCGAAACCAAATCGTTAAAGGCCAAACATTCAAGGGCATTGGCGATGGAGAGACCGGGAACAAACAACACTACAGAGGCGATGCACAGCGCCCAGATGGGGATCGGTAGCCCTGTGCTGGCTAAATAAGCAACGATAACTCCAGTGAAAAGTGCGGCAACAAACTCGACGGCAATGGCGCGTCTAGCACGGAAAACCTGTTGGCAGAGCCAAACAATTAAACCCAAAAGAGAGGCAAATAATACCGCTTCTAACGTACTGCCAACTAACATCAAATAAGCAGGTGGAATTCCAATATTGGCCAGTGCAATACTTAGCTTTGAGTAACCTGTCGGTTCAGGAAGCGGATCTCGACTTGGTTGATTAATACGGATAATGGTATTGGCTAAAAGACTCAAGTTGATAGAGGCCGGCTTGAGTCGTTTCAAAACCACCGTTTTCTGTTCATCAGTGAATTGATAATTCATGGTGGTAGGGGTGACCTGAATATGCACGTCGACATCATGTTTTTTTGCATAATGCTGAGTGAACTTTTCCACTTTATAAGGAGCACAACCACTGCGGTGCAGTGTGTCTCCTATGTCTACAATCTTATCTATTCTCAGCTGTGAAGGCATCGTATTGTTCAGGTTAGTAAATTTGCCGCCAATGTATCAGAGCAAGATTACAATAACGAAAACAATCATGAATAGTGTTATGTGAATCAACAATATTTCATTTCTCACAATCGTAATAAATACGGGTAAAATAGTTGTTTACGTTTTTTGTATGTAAATAGAGCAATAAAATGAGGGGGTTTGACATAAATTCGACGTAAGTTTGCTAGGATAAGATGATAAATTGAGCTCCTAGGAACATGAGATGCTGAACAATAAACAGATATTGGTGGTAGAAGATAATGAAGAGCTACAAGGTATTCTGGCTGACTTTTTAGAGGTGAAAGGTGCTGAAGTCGATTTTGCTGATAACGGCGAACTGGGTTTACAATTGGCTCTAGAGAACGAGTTTGATGCGATCATTCTGGACGTGATGATGCCCAAAAAAGATGGCTTGCAGGTGGCGAAAGAGCTACGTGAATCGGGCTGTTCCACCCCAATATTAATGCTTACCGCTTTGAACGGCCAAGATGACCTGCTGAATGGTTTTGAGCGAGGTGTGGATGACTTTGTCACTAAGCCATTTAACTTTCCTGAGTTGGAAGTTCGTTTAAGTGCAATGATTAAACGTTATCGTGGTGAAGTGGCAAGTTCAGTGATTCAATTTGGTAAGTTAATCATTGATCAGAGTTCTCATAAAGTGACTCGTGAAGGACAAGAGTTGATTGTGACTCCAGTAATGTATCAACTATTGTCTAAACTTGTAAAATCTGCTCCGAATGTAGTGTCTCGTGATGCTCTAATTCATGAAATATGGGGGGATGATGTCCCTGATAAAGACATATTACGTAGCCACATTTACCTGTTAAGGAGTGTGTTAGATAAACCCTTTACAACACCCATGCTGGTCACCGTACCAAAGGTTGGTTTTAAGTTGGAAGTATAAATGAATTGGTTATTAGCTCGACTCTTAAAGCGCAAGCTTGGTAATTCTATCGACGATGTCAAAAAGAGGCTTTTGTTTGTATTTTCAGTGATCGCACTGTCTTCATCATTCTTGGTATTTTTCTCTTTTTCTCTCTATTTAGTGTTGAATGAAGAGAAACAACTAGAAACGCTATTAACCTCTTTTGAACAGATAGGTGCTGAACACTATGGGTTTGCTGTTGACAAACAAACGACATTAGGAACATTTGTTAACGCGTACTACAGTGAAAGAGTGCTACCTCTTGAGATAAAAAATAGGTTGCCTCTTGCCGAGGGGGAGATAACTCGATTCCGTAAGTTTGATGCAGATGGTTTTTTGGTATTTCATAGTACATTTGTTGATAAAAGTGGGAGAGTTGAACCTCTCTATTTAACCGTCGGTAATAGAGATGTTGAGTTTGGTGATGACGGTTGGGAGGGTTTGATTTTTCTCTCATTAGGCTTGATGCTCTGTTTGATTGCTTTTTTACGAAAAACCTTAAGCCATGCATTTGGTTCTCTCATGTCCCCAATATCACAATTGAGTGAACAACTTAAAGCGAACCATCAAGAGAGTTTTGAGGTATCTAAACATGCGATTGACGAAATTAAGCTGTTAACCCAACATCTAAATAGTTATAAGCAGATGAAAGAGCGTCTAGCAAAGCAAGAGATGATGTTTGCCAAATACGCCAGTCATGAACTGAAAACGCCTATTGCAGTCGTGTTAGGTGCAGCAAACCTTCAAGCGATGAAAGAAGATCCCGAATTTCAACAAAAACAGCGAGAAAGAATTCTAACTGCCGCCAATAACATGCAAGCAACAGTGGAAGTTCTACTTAATATTGTGAAACAAGAGAACGTGCCGCGTAAGCGTGATCTCTATCCTATCAATGTTGACACCTTGCAGTTTGAGAAGCACCAAGCAAAGCTCAATAGCGGGGTAAGTATTGAGTGTTTGATTGAACCTGACACTCAAACAAACATGCCTCCATCGGTATTAGTGATGATTATAAAAAACCTCTTAGACAATGCGATTCGCTTTACTCATCAAGGCACGATTACTCTCTCTATTGAAACGGACACTATTAAAGTGACTGATACTGGCAGTGGATTAACTGATAACCCAGATACAGAACATGGTTTAGGCTTGTTGATTGTTAAACGCCTCTGTGACAGCTATGGATGGCATTTCAATTTATCGAATCAAAGTGAAGGAGGCTGTTGTGCCAAATTGCAATTCAAAGACGCTAACAATTCAACTCAATAGCCTTATTCACCGCATTGATAGTAAAGAGTCTTTGTTGGCTCGGGCTGCAAGTTTAAACTGCCGCTTAAAGAGAATCAGACGCTCGAAAAATTGGATGTTGACTGGTAGCCATAGCCAGGTCATAGCATTTAAAAACAGTATATTATTGAACAAAGAGCTGTGGATTAAAGAGGCGATAGATAAAGAATTACCAAAACCAGTGTTTGATTTGGACGAGGTAGTGAAAGCCAACCCTGCCATCACAGTACATCAATTAATGAGTAAAACTGAGTGTACGTTAGCGCAAGCTCGCTCGGCGCTGGATAACGCCGAAGGCTTTGAGTAACGCCTTTTGCTTAACTTGCTCACAACTATTGTTACTTTTGTTATAGACTAATAGCAAAATTGATAATGAGGTGGCCGTGATTCATAGTGCTAAAGGCTTACAACTTTTTGAACTCACGCAAGGGATGCCGCTGAGTAGCCCAATCCTATATTCAGATTTAGGCATGTCGACTGAGCATGATGTTGAGGTGCGATTCAATCAAGAGGGCGATCTCATTGTGCACTATTTGGATCAAACCTTTACGAGAAAGAGCCCAGGATTGATGATAGATGCAACAGCCTTGTCAAGCTTAACGGCGAGGGAGGGCAGGTATGCTCAACAAATTATTGAGATGTTACCCGTACATCAACTTCAAATGAAAAAGGCGTTAAAAGGAACAGACAATGCCCTTTAATAAGGCGACTTTTTCAAGCTCTAAAGCACTGTTGTTGTTGAGCTTACTGGTTAGCTTGACCATAGTGTTTGGTATGTACGGCTACTTAGCCCTATACAGCCACAATGCAGGGCAGGCTCAAACCACTTGGGTACGTTGGTTAAATAGTTTTTACAGTACGTTACGACTGTTTGCACTTAAGTCGTCACCTCTATCGGATGTAAAGCATCACTGGGCGGTATCTCTGGCTAGAGTCATAGCAGCGAGTGCTCTGTATTTTTCGATCTCCCTGGCGGCTTTGTATGCATTAAGTGGTTGGTTTAAAAAGACGGTGGTCAGCCGTTTATACCGTGACCACACATTATCATTGGGTTAACAGCAGAGAGCTGCGCCTTGGCTAAAAGCATGCGTTCGGCGGGAAAACCCATACTACTGATCGACCCCGATCCGGAACATGCCCTGTTAAATGAGATGAATAAAACTGGGGTTATCGTTCTTGAAGGGGCGGTTAATCAGTTCTCAACATTACAGCTTGGCCAAATCATGAAAGCCAACACCTTGGTGATTATGACTGATAATGATCTTATCAATTTATCCGTTCTGGAGTCGATTATTGATTCTCAATTGAATCCAACATTAACCTGTTATATTGCCATTGAAAATGTGTTTAACCATAAGCTTTTTGAGGCGGGGGCATTTTATGCGATTGATAACGTAAAGGTGACGTCACCAGGTTTGGCGTTAACGCGATTTAATGTGAATGAGTTGGCCGCCATCGATGTGACAAAAAATCTGGCTGCTAACCTTGATTTGACTGTTACTGAGGATAGTTCGAAACAATCCCTTTTATCCGTACTTATGTGCGGCTTTGATGCAGTCGGTCAATCGGTGTTGCGAGAGTTGCTGTTAACGGGGAACTTTTCGACACTACTATCAAGCAGAATTCGAGTGATAGCGGATAATGAACAAATTCAAGCCTTCTTTAGTGCGCATCATCTGGTGTGGTTACACAGCAAAGAGGCGGGTTTGAACCTATGGGATATCGAGTTTATACCAGCGGATGAAGCTGAACTACACCCGTCCAATTTTCACCACATCTACTCCTGTTATGAAGAAGAGAACAGGGCGGTGGCTTCCATTTTAAAATTCTTTGAGCTTAGTACGAATGAACGAGTGTTATCGACGCGAAATCAACCAAGCTTTCACTATTTCACCTCAAATAACTACAACATCAGGCATCCACACATTCGAGCGTTTGGTGATGTGGCGTCACTGGTTAGTTATGAGCAGTTGATTTTAGAAGCGCGAGAGCAGAGCGCCAAACGAGTACATTATGCTTACACCCGTTCTAGGTTAGGTCTCAACAACTTGAGTATTGATGCGCAATTGGACCTGCATGATAAATCGGAGCCCAACGTTAATGCATGGTTAAAGTGGGGCAATCAACCGTTAATTAAACGCCGTTCCAACTTAGTTGTAATGCGCAGTCAGGCTATTAAATTGAAATCATTAGGAGGATGCTTCCTAGTGCGGCCAGTCTAAGTAAGGAGGGCCATGAGTTGGATATCTCCCTACTGCCTTATGTGAATGAGTTACCAGATCTTAATCATCAAATATTAGAAAGCTGGATGAGTGATGTGTTGAAGAGACAGTCGTTATCGCTTGAACAGCTGATTAAGACGATTGATCGTTTAGCGATAGCTGAACATAACCGCTGGAATACGTTTCATGTGGTTCACAACTGGCGATATGGCCCAATCAAAAATGAACAATTCAAAACGCACGACTGCCTGTTATCTTGGTCTGATCTGAAGCAGAAAAGACCGGATACCATTAAATATGACTACAATAATGTCTACCGCATTGATGAGCAGTCGTTATTGAATTGAGTTATTGGCCATTAATAGAGCTCAGCATACTCTTCAATTTTAGCGCGACCTCGTAGCTGTAAAAAAGCGAGAAACTGCTGAGTAGAGTGGGTGATAACTAACTCTTCCGGCATACTGACCTGCTCAAACAGTGTGTTCACTCGATCAAACTCACCGACAATCGAGCAAAAGTGTGCATCGGAACCAGTGGTAACAAATGCACCCAATTCAACGCAAACAGTGGCAATCTCTTTGCAGCGTTCAAGGCTGCCTTTGCGGCTATTACCATTGAGTGAGGTATTGTTGATCTCAATGGCAACATGGTGCTCTTTGGCACATTGAATCACCTGTCGGAAGTCAAAATCAAAGTTAGGGTTACCTAAATGGCCAAGAGCATCAACCCGGCCCCCATTAATAACATTGATTAGCGCTTGGGTATGGTTATGTTTACGACTAGGCGAAAATACAGGCTCATGAAAACTGGCGAGAACCCAATCAAGATTTGAATCCACTTGCGGCGGAATATCAATTTCACCGGCTTCATTCATAATATTAGTTTCAACACCGCGGATCACCGCGACATCTTCAATAAAGCGAGGAAGAATTTTTTGGTTGCTAAAATACCATGGGTGAGGAGCTCCGGGCATCTCTCCTGAGTGGTCAGTACAGCAGAACATCTCAAGGCCATTTTTTTTTGCCATGCGCGCGTTTTCTATTAGGGTGCTATAAGCGTGGCCACTGGCATAAGTGTGAGTATGCGTATCTACAACAATTTTCATAAAAGGCTCATCAAATTAGCAAAGTAGAAGCACTATAACCTTTCAGCATTAAGAATACACTTACGCAAATATGAATCTTTCATGGACGTTGAGTAACATATTAAGCATTAGCAATGTCAGTGTCGCTGGTATTGCCACTGCTTTTCGATGGATGAAGCTCAAGGGGATGAGGAAAGCTGGCTTGGTCATACAGGTAGTGAATCGCTCTATTTCGGCCTTGGTCTTTCGCTTTATACAGAGCTACATCTGCATATTTGACCATATCTTCTTTATTCACGTTTGAGTCAGGGAATGTGGCAATACCAATGGAAACCGTAAGTGTACCCAGAGATATACCATTTAAATTCAGATGCAGCTTTTCGACGCTGTGACACAGTCGTTTTGCTAATGAGAGGGCATGCTCAGCATTAAGGTGTGGCGTTAGGACCGCTAGCTCTTCTCCACCTAATCGGCAGACAATATCAGCAGTATCTACCGTATCTATCAGTAAGCGACTGATCTCTTTTAAAACGTAATCCCCTGCATCATGGCCAAAGTTATCATTGAAGCGCTTAAAGTGGTCAAGATCCAACATCAATAGGGATAGAGGCATTTCATCTCTTTTCGCCAACATCAGTTGCTCTTCAATTGTGGTTTCAAAGTGACGACGATTGAACAGACCTGTTAAAGGGTCGATCAGTGCTTGGGTTCGTAATTTCTCTTGCAGACTCAAATTTGCTAAAGCCAGACCAAGGTGTTCAGCAACGGTGAACGCAAGTTGTCTTGTTTCTTGACTGACAATGTAGTGCTTATCGCCAAAATAGAGGTGCAGAATTCCAATGGTATTGCCGTGTGCAGTTAACGGAATACACAAAATTTGATCATCACCTACGTCGGAATTATGGCTACAGGGTAAGGAGTGATGAGTGTCATTGGATAAATGGTACTTTCCTCTTCTTAAGGCCCAACACTCTTGAGGAGAGTAGCTCATTGCCGCGGGCCATTGCTGTCCCCAGTCGAGCTTGATGGTTAATTGATTACGTGAGTTTCGCATTAACGACACGCAACCATTAATGTCTCCTAAAATACGAGGCACGATATCGGCAATCACTTTTTGTGCTTCAGAAAAGCTGTTACAAGCAGCGAGCATATTGGCTAAACGATGTAACAGCTCGATTTCAAATGTACGCTGTTGAATACGTTCTTCTTGCAGGTTTTTCTCTGCTTTTATGCGTTCATCAATACGGCGAATACTGATCACTGTTGAGACAATCATGATCAGTACGCTGCTGGACATCAGGGTAAATAGAATCGTCATTAAATCAGAAGACATCGACTTTAGCAGTGTCATCGGCATAGACAGTCGTACCACATAGGTAGAGTTATGCAGTGGGAGCAAAGTTGCTACGTAGAGCATATCTATACCTAAAGTACTGCTGTAACGGATATCGAACCCACTCCCCTGTGTGAACGCTAAGTTTATCTCTGCCCGATTTGCGTGATTCTCAAGCGTGGAAAGTTCACGATGGGATATAGAGCTATCGCCAAGCACGGTTCCATCTTCAGCGATGATTGAAATGCGTTTTTCATCGGTCGCTTGCGGAAGGTGGTTAATATATTCAGTGATACCTTCTGAGGTTAAGCTTGGGAAATTGGGGTTGTCTTCATGGATCTCATAGGCAATATCTGAAAGTAGATCGGTGAGGTTATCTTTCATATTATTGGTCACCCATTTATCAAGAGTGACCTGATATATGTATAAACCACTAATCATTGAAATGAGTAGCATGGTTGTGGGTAGGTAGTGCCATTTGCGACTGGACGCTGTTCCCATCTTATGCTCACTTTTGCTTAGAAAACGGCTTGTGTAATCATTAATGGTAGTCGATATGTGTCAATCATCAATAGTCGGTAGCATTTTTCTAAGTGGTCGTATGCATTAAAAATGAGACAATGTAGTTAATGATAGTCATTTTTATCTCGTCACTGTAGTATGGAGAGTTAAATAGAAATAATTGATTTCTTAATCATAAATTAAGACGATTAAATATAGTGCGATTAAAGAAATACTTCTTACAAGTCAAAATGTTAATTAACAGCGCATCTTTTGGTGCCGTTGTGCTTTTGCCGTTGTTATTGATCAGCACATTACTCAGTGCTAACAGTGGAACAGAGACTGAAAAACCGTTACGTGTTGCCAATTCTAAAGCTTGGGTTCCATTCTCTTATCTTGGTGAGAACGGTGAACCTAAGGGCATATTGATTGATTTTTGGAAAGAGTACGGAAAAAGCACCGGCCGTGAAATTGATTTTATTCTGACAGATTGGAATGAGTCGGTGGATATGGTTATGCGAGGTGAGGCAGATGTGCATGCTGGTATGCTTTGGTCTGAGAAAAGAGAAGGGACGTTTGATTTTGCCGATACCTTTACCTCTATTACCACCCATCTCTATTTTGATCACCATATTGCCAATGTTGATGTTGAGGTTTTTTTGAGAGGGTCTGCAGGTCCATTGGGTTTGGTATACGGCGGTTATGAACAGGATTTTATTGAAAATAACTACCCTAAAGTAAAATTGGCGTTATTTAGTAATAATGAAGAGATGCTAGAAGCGGCGTTCAATCATAAGATTGAAGCCTTTGTCGCTGATTTACAAGTGGCTAACTTTTACCTGCAAACCTCCAATAAGTACAATAGTAAGTCAAACCCATTTGTACCTGTTCGATACCTCTATACTGGAAATGTAAGACCGGCAGTCCTTGAAGGAAATGTTGCGCTGTTGTCTGAGGTCACAAAAGTATTTCAGCCCATTATTTATAGTGATAAAGACAGAATTTTAAACCGTTGGATTAATACTGAAACGGTTTATCCTCCGTATTTAATACCTATCATGTTTGGGTTTATCTTTTTGATCACTGTGACTTACATAGTTCAATTGAATAAAACGGTGAAGAGTAAGACCCAAGCATTACAATTGGCCAATGCACAGTTATTTAGATTGAGCCAAATCGACGAATTAACCAAGATTTATAATCGTCGATATTTTATGGATACCTTGCGCGGCGAAGTTTCGCAACAGACAGATATCGCTGTATTCGCTTTTGATATTGATGACTTTAAACAGTTTAATGATAACTATGGCCATACGGCGGGCGATAAAGTTATTCGAAAAGTGGTTGATAAAGTAAATGAGGTGACCCCTGACAATTACCTGTTTGCACGTATTGGCGGTGAAGAGTTTGCTCTCTATCTATCTAACGAGCCATTTGAGCACGTCATTCATTATGCTAATACGCTTTGTGAAGCGGTGAACAGCATTGATTTAACACCTTTGAGGATGAAAGAGTCTGTTTCTATTAGCTTGGGTGTTGCCTATTATCCAATAGCTCCTATTAAGCTCAGGGTGCATGATGCGGATCTATTAATGTATCAAGCTAAAGCGGCAGGTAAAAATAGAGCGATCGTGAAGCGGTTGTAGTGGCGCCCATCGACTGATTCAATGAGCGCCATGTTGCTACTTAGCAGGGATCTCTTTAGCAATAGATTCTAAGGTATCAACAATCACATCCACGTGCTCTTTTTCGATAATCAGTGGTGGTGATAACGCAATGGTATTGCCCATGCTACGGACCATGACACCTTTCTCATAACAGTGTTTAAGAATATTGAAGCCAATCGGTTTGCCGTCTGCTTGGTCCGCAAACTGCACCGCACCAATCAAACCACAGTTTCGAATATCAATGATAGATGGCATCCCTTTTAAAGAGTGTAACCCTTCTTGGAAGTAGTGCCCAATATCACCTTGCCCACGCTCTAATAACCCTTCACGTTCATAGATATCAAGTGTGGCTAATCCTGCTGCACACGCAATGGGGTGGCCAGAGTAGGTATAGCCATGCATTAGCTCAACGGCACCTTCTTCTGCGCTATTGACGACGGTGTCATAAATCTCATCTTTAACAAATACAGCGCCCAGAGGAACTGCGCCACTGGTGATCCCTTTGGCTGAGGTGATCAAGTCAGGAGTGACGTTAAACAGGGTAGAAGCAAATGGACTGCCAAGGCGCCCCCATGCTGTGATCACCTCATCAAAAATTAACACGATGTCATGTTTGGTGCAGATTTCGCGAAGACGCTGCAGATAGCCTTTAGCTGGCATCACCACGCCACCCGCACCGGCTATTGGTTCGACTATCACTGCAGCAATGCTGTCAGCACCATGAAACTGAACCATCTTCTCAAGTTGTTCAGCTTTATCTGCCCCTTCTTCTGGCAGTCCTTTTGAAAAGGCACAATTAGCTATATCCAGGGTGTGTCCAAGGTGATCGGTTTGAAGAAGTGGGCCAAAGCCTTTACGGTTCGGGGCAAGCCCACCAACAGAAATACCACCAAAGTTAACACCGTGATAACCCAACTCGCGTCCAATCAAACGGAACTTACCTTTGTTACCTTTCGCTTGATGATAAGCCAGAGCAATTTTAAGCGCACTTTCAACGGATTCTGAGCCAGAGTTAGTGAAAAATACTTTGTTCAGCCCCTCAGGGGTGTACGCAGTTAAACGTTCAGCGAACTCGAAACTGATGTCGTGACCAAAATTAAAGGGTGAACTGTAATCAAGCGTAGCGTTTTGATTGGCCATCGCTTTACCAATCTCTTTACGACCATGCCCGGCATTCACACACCATAAACCAGCAGTGGCATCGAGCAGTTTCTGCCCTCTGTTTGAGTAACAGTACATGCCCTCTGCACGGTTAATGATTCTTGGGTTGGATTTAAAATCGCGGTTAGCGGTAAACGGCATCCATAATGATTGGTAATTGGTATTTTTCATTGGTGGCTCGATATGTCATGCAAATGTAAACACAAGGTTATCGAGATGATTGGAATTAAAAAATCGTGATGAATAAAAATAAAGTTTTACCGTTATCAAACTTTATACCAAATGCGACTGCAGAAATTTCACCAATGCTTGAGATGAGACCGACAAATAGTGATTGGATTTCCACCCCAGGCCAAGATGCAGTGGAATGGCGGGTTCAAAAGGTAAAGAAACCAATGTGTCATCGTTTTGCAAAATCATTGGTAGGCAAGTCGAGATACCAATCTCTTTGCGTACCAGCGATTTGAGTAGTTCAATCAGGTTGGTTTCAAAGCGGATATCTGGGGTGATCTTATGCTGTTGGCAATAGGCGCTCACGGACTCACGAAGAAAGTAACCATCACTAAACAGCACTAATGGCTGAGCACAAAACTGTTTTAGGGTGATATGTTTACGCTTGGCAAAGGGATGAGTCTTAGGGACACAAGCGGCAATTTGTTGTTTGGTGAGTGTGACGTAACGGACTTGTTCATGGCAGCGGTCAGTTCGAATCAGCGCGAGATCTAGCTGCCCATTCATTAACATCTTCTCAAGGGTCGCAGTGCCGGCTTCATGAATGTTGATTTGAATACCGGGATAATTCTGTTTAAATTGCGCCAACACGTCAGGAAGGTAATAAGAGCCCAGCATGGCTGAAACACCAAAATTAATAATGCCACTTTCCAGTCCCTTTAACTCCATCAACTCTTTTTCAGCTTGAGTGACATTTTCTAGGATCAAATTGGCGTGCCGAAGCAGTACCTTGCCATCTTCTGTTAAGGTCATTTTTCTATCAGCACGATTAATCAGTTTGAGTTCTAACTGTCGCTCTAACTTTTGAATACTGATGCTTAAAGCAGATTGAGCGATGTTGAGTTGATCGGCGGCTTTGGTGAAATTGCCCATCTCTGCAAGTTTGGTGAAATAGTACAGGCGCTTAAGATCCATATCAGTTCCCATTGATGACTATATATACATTATATTAAAACTATAGTTACCATATATTGTAATTATGATCATTAAGTCGTTATAGTTTTTTCACACCTACAGGGCAAAGTGTGATGCAAGCCAACTTAGATCTGGTAATGAGAAGGAAATTCAAATGAGCAGTGTGATTGAACAGAAGTTAAGTGAGATAAGAAGTGACGGGTTTGATATTAGTAACCACCCAAGTAATCAGCGTTTACAAGTGATTACACTGCACAAAAGAACACTAGATTGTTTTGCGGATCGAATCTCGAATTGGAGTTTGCAATCGGCCGAATATAAACCGTTTATGCGTTTTGCTATAGCCGATGCACTGGATAAAGCGTGTGGTAATCAGTTAATGGTGACACTGAAAGCGATCATGGGCGATCGTGAAACGGGGGCATTTTTGCTAGAAGCGGATGAACAAGCCCAGCAGATGTATCAAGACAGTGACGAGCAGCGCGACTTTTTTGTGATGCTTTCAACAGCCGTATCACACCTTATTGGTGTGCCGAATTTTGATGCCATGTATGGCAAATACTACGCTCGATTTACCGTGAAAAATGAAGACAACAGCGACAGCTATTTGCGTAAGGCACACCGACGTATGGAGCTTCATAATGATGGAACTTATGTAAACGAACGCACGGACTTTGTTTTGATGATGAAGATGGATGAAAAGAATATGGAGATGGGTGACTCTTTGCTGCTTCATGTTGATGACTGGAAAGATTTAGAGACCTTTTATCATCATCCAATGGCGAAACAGTCAATTACATGGGGATCACCTCCAAGTAAAAACGTAGGATATAGCATCAAACATCCTGTCTTTTTTGAAGAGGATAAAAATGGCAAACCGCATATGCTGTTTATTGATCAATTTGCTGAACCTGAAACCATGCAACAGGGGCTGTATCTGCATCAAATGAGTGAATCATTAGAGTCTGATACCAACTGTTTTAATGTTAGAGTAAAAGCAGGTTCTATGCTGGTGGTTCAAAATCACTGTTGGTTACATGGTCGAGATAAATTCATCGCACATAACGACTTACACCGTGAACTGCTTCGTCAACGTGGTCGATTTACACAATAAAGCGTTCGG
The DNA here is from genome assembly GCF_050337105.1 of Aliivibrio kagoshimensis. Taxonomy (NCBI): domain Bacteria; kingdom Pseudomonadati; phylum Pseudomonadota; class Gammaproteobacteria; order Vibrionales; family Vibrionaceae; genus Aliivibrio; species Aliivibrio kagoshimensis. The sequence goes on along the minus strand of NZ_JAKJSQ010000057.1, from coordinate 10,933 downwards.
ACTAGACTGTATAGGCCATCATCAGAGTGGTCTTTTAAAAAGGGAATTTATGAGCAGCATACATGATTATGTGGTCATCGGCGGTGGTATTGTTGGTGTTTCAACCGCGTGGCAGTTACAGCAAAGACATCCAGATAAACGAGTGGTATTGATTGAAAAAGAGAGTGGTTTTTCACAGCATCAAACGGGTCATAATAGTGGTGTTATTCATGCCGGAGTTTACTACGCGCCTGGCAGCTTGAAGGCCAATTTTTGCAAAGCTGGGGTAGAGAAGACCTTAGAATTTTGTCAGCGACACGATATCCCCGTTGAGAATTGTGGGAAATTGTTAGTGGCGACCAATGCATTAGAAATGGACCGTATGCAGGCGCTCTATCAACGTTGTCATGACAATAACATTGAAGTCAAATTATTGGATCAAGCTCAGTTAAAGTTAGCTGAACCCAATATCGTCGGATTGGGTGCGATTTTTGTAGAGTCGACTTGTATCGTTAATTACCGTCAAGTGACTGAAAAAATGGCGGAAGATTTCTGTGCTTTGGGCGGTGAAGTGATACTGAATACCGAAGTGGTTGGCTTAGAAGAGCACAGTGACCGTATTGATATTCATGGAATACAACAGGGGACGCCTTTAACTGTCTCATGTCAGTTTTTGATCTCGTGTTCAGGATTAATGGCGGATCGCTTAACCAAAATGTTGAACATCGACACTGATTTTCAAATCATCCCTTATCGTGGCGAATACTATCAACTGCCAAGCAGCATGAACAAGATAGTGAACCATCTGATCTATCCAATCCCCGATCCCGATCTTCCTTTCCTTGGCGTCCATTTAACTCGAATGATTGATGGCTCAGTAACCGTTGGCCCTAATGCGGTTCAAGGGTGGAAACGAGAGGGGTATGGAAAGATTAATTTTAGTTTTAAAGATGTATGGCAGATGATGACCTTTGCTGGCTTTTGGCGAGTGAGCAAAAATAATCTTAAAACGGGATTAATTGAGACGAAGAACTCATTGTGGAAACGAGGCTACTTAAAACTGGTCAATAAATACTGCCCACAAATAGAAGTGAGTGATTTAAAGCGTTACCCCGCAGGCATTCGTGCTCAAGCGGTGTTAAAAGATGGCAGCTTAGTGCATGATTTTCTCTTTTCAGAGAGTGAACGAAGCCTACATGTCTGTAATGCTCCATCACCCGCCGCGACGTCTGCCATTCCGATTGGCGAGTACATCTGCAACAAAGTGGACGACAAACAGAGCGCGGCCTAACGGGTTACTCTTTGTTGATTTTTCGCTTTTGATAGAATTCGCGCACCAGTTTGATAAACAGTGTGCGAATTTTATTGATGGAGACGGTTTTTTTTGTGATCGCCATGATCTCCAAGGCGTAGAAACGGCTATCGGGGGAGATGGCTTTTAACGCGCCACTCTCTACATAAGGTTTTGCCAACGTTTCGGGCAGATAACCGATGTATTTTGACGATAAAATCAACGCCAATCTTGACTCATAATTATATGCGGTTGCTTTTAGGTTCATGTTGGCCAAGTGTCCGATGATGTTCTCTTGTGTTTTCATGCCTGCATAAACGGTTGGTGAACCATCAATGACCTCATCGTCTAACTCCTCACTGCTTAAATCAAACAGTGGGCTACCATTGGCGCAATACAGAAAACAGTTATCGGTAAAAATGTGTTGATACTCTAAACCATCAAGAAAGCGGTGGTGTGGGATAAAACCGATATCGGCCTCTTCGCTCATGACTTGTCGTTCAATCTCGGTCATTCTAGCCACTTCAGCAGTCAAATAGACTTCACTGGCCAAATTCACAAATTTGTTGATCACTTTCGGAATATTCGCGCGAGGATCTAAGCTGATAGTGTCACTAAATAGAATGGTTAATGAACCCGATAACTGTATATCAAGATGGTTGATGGTGCTGCGAAAATCCTCTAATTCCCCAAGCAACTTCACGGTGGCATCGTAAACGACGACTCCTTCCTCAGTGAGAGAAAATCCCGCACGACCGCGACGACACAAGACCAAGTTGAGCCTCGATTCTAAATTTGAAATGTGAATACTTATTGTAGAACGACTAATGTTCAATTCAGTTTCAGCTGCTGAGAATCCGCCACAATCGGCTACTGTTTTAAAAACCTTTAACTGCTTTATCTCATAATCACCGATCTGACCGAGTGGTATGGAAGCTCTTTGCATTGTTTTATTCCTTTAAAACTTTAGTTTGCAAAATGGGTATTTATTCATTTGTTATAATTGTTAATATATTGAAAGTGATAACGAATTCAAGTTTATCTATTCATTGTTTGAAGCTACCGACAGATAGAGGAAAGGGAAATGAAAGCAGCAACAAAGTTGATGCAAACTCATGCATATATAGATGGAGAGTGGGTTAAATCACGTAACGATGCTCAGTTTCCAGTGTATAACCCTGCTACTGGGGATCAGATAGCACAGGTTCCCGATCTTGATAAAGAGGATGCTGTGCAGGCTATCTATGCCGCCGAACGCGCCTTCCAAAGTTGGAAAAAAACCAGCCCTAAACAGCGTAGCGCTTTATTAAAAGGGTGGTATCAACTCATTATGGATCAGGCTGAACACCTAGCCACCTTGATGACTACCGAGCAAGGTAAACCTTATCAAGAGTCCTATGGCGAAGTGCTGTATGGCGCCTCTTTCATTGAGTGGTTTGCAGAGGAAGCCAAACGAGGTTATGGCGATACGATTCCCGCCGCTATGGCCAAAAATCGTTATCTCACCATCAAACAACCTGTTGGTGTGGTGGTCGCCATCACGCCGTGGAATTTCCCGTTAGCTATGATCACCCGAAAAGTGGGTCCAGCATTGGCAGCGGGTTGCACTGTGGTGGTTAAGCCCGGGGAAGACACACCATTAACAGCGCTCGCCCTTGCTAAATTGGCAGAAGAAGCTGGGATACCGGCAGGGGTGATCAATATAGTGACCACACGTCAAGTGGCCGAAGTGGGGGAGCTATTATGCACGCACCCCGCGGTACGAAAAGTGTCCTTCACAGGATCAACAGCGGTAGGAAAACATATTCTTCGTCAAGCGGCGGATACGGTAAAAAAAGTATCAATGGAGCTTGGTGGGAATGCGCCCTGTATTGTATTCGATGATGCAGATTTAGATAAAGCGGTGCAAGGTGCGTTGATATCCAAGTATCGGAATGCTGGACAGACATGTGTTTGTACTAATCGGCTTTATGTTCATGATGCTATTTATGATCAATTTATCTCAAAATATACTGCTGCCGTCATGCAAATGAAAGTAGGAAACGGCTTAACAAAAGGGACTGACATCGGGCCATTGATCAATGAAAAAGCAGTGGCTAAGGTAACATCCATTGTAGAACAGGCGATAGAGCAGGGCGCATCTCTTTTACTAGGGGGCCACCGTTCTCGACTTGGTGATTGTTACTACGAGCCGACAATTTTATCGGAAGTAAACGATAAGATGGATATTGCCCATCAAGAGATATTTGGCCCTGTTACCACCGTGTTTAGATTCAACAACGAAGCGGAGGTGGTTGAGCAAGCTAATGCGACCCCTTACGGTTTAGCCGCCTATTTTTACACGCAGAATTTCAATCGAATATGGCGTGTGAGTGAGGCGCTGGAGTATGGCATGGTGGGCATTAATGAAGGAATCATTTCAACCGAGATGGCCCCGTTCGGAGGGGTAAAAGAGTCAGGAAGCGGGCGAGAGGGCTCAAAATATGGTTTGGACGACTATTTAGAAATTAAGTATCTCTGCATGAATATTGAGTAATTGATTCGCTTAATCTTTGAATGTAATGCTTTTTCTGAGTAAAACCTGCTTGAGTGTTGAAAGCTATTGATTGCATAGTTTTCGTATTTGCAATGCCTTAGGGCGTTGCTTTTTTTTGACCAAAATTAAAGGTTTGATGCGGATAAAACTTTACTTAGATTCATGAGAATTTAAACAATGTAAATAAATTGTAATGGTAGTTACAAGGAAGCAACAAAAATAAAAAACAACACAGGAGCAACTCAATGTTTTCAACAGCGATAGCAACGATTCAAAAACGTGCGAAAAAAGTAGTATCAACCTACTCATTGGTTTTTGCAGCATCATTGGCCATGGTACCAGAGGCGTTCTCAGCAGAGCACAATTGGCGCTTTGTAAACCTCTACTCTCGTGGTACCGCCTATGGTGAAGTCTATAAGCAGTTTGCAGAGAATATTGAAGCTATGTCGGGCGGGCGTATTGCCGTTCAAGTGATGTATGCTGGTGAAGGTGTCGGTCAAACGGGTGTATTAGGTTCAGTAAAAAGTGGCTTAATGACTATTGGTGCCCCCTTTCAGCCGATGCATGCTGGTGAGTTCCCTCCAGGTGTCGTAGAAGTAGGTCTACCAGGGATGACTGATGATGTGGGTGAGCTTAATACTCTATTCCATGAAAAAGGCTGGGGAGAGATCTTAGAAGAAGCGTATGACAAACAGAATCTAGTTTGGTTAGAACCTTACATCCAGCTACCAGTGTATGTATTAACCAAAACAGAGATCAAAAGTATTGAAGACTTTAAAGGATTGAAGATACGTGCTCCCGGTGCGTATGGAAAGTTCTTAAGAAAGCTAGGGGCATCACCAACATCGCTGTCGTGGAGTGAGATCTACACCAGTTTAGCAACCGGCGTTATCGATGGTTCTATCGGCAGTAACATTATTGACCACCGTGATGGTAACCATGTTGAAGTGGCGAAATACATGTACCGTCTGCCAATTGCAGGTGCACAAGCGCTGCCAATCGTGGTGAACAAAGGTGAGTGGAATAAACTGCCTGCCGATCTTCAAGCGATTGTAAGAAGTGCCAGTACTCAACATGCCCGTGAGCAGATGACAAAATCACGTGCATGGGAATCAACAGCGATTGCCGATATGGAAGCGAAAGGGATGAAGTGGAGTCCAGAACCTTCACAAGCTGATAAAGATACCTGGAATGCAACCGCAAATTCACTGTGGTCTGAGTACGCAAAAGCCGATAAATACAGCAGTCAGTTAGTGGCAATATTACAAGAATAATCACTACCGTTAAAAGGGGGAGACTACTCCCCTTTTTTCAGAGAAGGAGTCGAAGTATGTGTACAGCTCTTATCAAAGGGTACTGTTTAAGTGTTAATAAATTGGTGTATGGCGTTGGATACTTAGCTTCTTTTTTAATGCCTCTATTGGCCGCCGCTGTTGCATTTGAAGTGTTCTCTCGTTATGTATTAGGCAGTCCAACGGTATGGGCATATGACGTATCACTCTTTTTGTTTGGTTACATTGCCGCACTATGTGGCGCATTGGCTCAACAGAAGAAATCACACATCAATGTTGATGTATTTTATCTTTCCGTGTCAGCACGCATGAAATCGATCTTTAATCTCATCTCTTACTTATTGTCTCTGTTCTTTTTGTGTGTGGTAGCAAAGATGGCATTTGGAAAGTTTGAAGAGGCGGTTGAGTTTGGTTATCGCAGACAGTCGGAATGGGCACCCTCGATGGTGCATTTCTGGGTAATGATCGTAACCGCCAGTTGTCTTTTTATCCTGCAATATATCAGCGACGCAATTCAAGATATCTATTTTCTGTTTACCGAGCAGTCATTATTAGATCCATTTTCTCAAGATAGAGAAGAGAGTGAATCAGACGATTCAACATGCACAGGGAAAAGTGTGGAGAGTTTATGAGTATTGAAGTATTAACACTGTTATTAATTGGATGTATTTTAGTCAGTTTTGCACTGGGAACCTCTGTGGGGTTAGCCCTAGGTGGGATTGCGATGGGCATGGGTTACTTAACCTGGGGCGAAAACATTTTTAACCTGATCCCTACAACCATAGAGAGCACCTTTTTTAGTTTCATCCTGTTAGCCATTCCTCTTTATATTTACATGGGACAACTTTTAACACGCTCAGGTATCGGTGATGCGATGTTTAATGCCAGTCAGATGGTGATTGGTCGTATACGTGGTTCATTAGCAATCAGTGTCATTGGGGTCTGTTCAATGATAGGGGCTATGGTCGGCATTATTGGTGCGGGAATCATGACCTCTGGATCCATTGCACTGAAACCTATGCTAGAGCGTGGATATGATAAACGTTTAGCGCTTGGGGTTATTATGGCCGGTGGTGGATTGGGTATTTTGATCCCACCAAGTATCCCGATGATAATGTTTTCAGCCACGACGCAAAACTCTGTCGGCAGAATGTTCATCGCTGCACTCATTCCAGCGCTGATCTCAATCACACTGCTGGTATGTTATGTCGTCGTGCTGTGTAAATTGAAGCCTGAAAAAGCACCAATGCACACTGGTAAAGAGAGCACTATGAGCCGCAAAGAGAAGTTATTAACGGCGCGAGATGGTTTCTTCTCACTGTTACTGATCATTACCGTATTGGGCAGCATTATTACAGGGGTTGCTACCCCCACAGAGTCCGGAGCCATTGGAGTACTCGGTGCCATCTTATTGGCCGTTGTGTTTAAACGGTTTAGATTGAAAATGTTCAAAGCATCTGGGTTTGAAACGGCTCTGCTGGTGAGTGTCTCCATGTGGATCATCTTTGGTGCATCGCTGTTCAGTAATTTCCATATGTTGAGTGGTGTGCAAAACTTAGTGTCAACACTAACCCAAGATATTGGTCTACCTCCAATCGGGATAATCATTATATTGCAGCTTATTATGTTGCTACTTGGGTTTATTATTGATGAACTGATCATTGTATTAATGTGTGCGCCACTGTTTACGCCAATCGCAGTTGGCCTAGGTTATGACCCGATCTGGTTTGGTATTTTAATGATACTCAATATTGAAATCGCCGTACAAACCCCTCCTTATGGGTTTGCGTTATTTTACCTAAAAGGGATTGCACCGCCAGGCGTGACCATGATGGATATTTACCGCTCTATCGCACCTTTTATCCTTCTTAAACTGTGTGTGTTGGTCATGTGTATGATGTACCCAGAAGTGGTGCTTTGGTTACCAAATAAGCTGATGGGAGAGGGTTAAGATGAGCTTTAAATCAGTACTGTTACCCGTAGAAATGGTGGCCCCGGATGCCGTTGAAAAAGAGATGAAGATCGCTTTAGATTTGATTGCCGATGATGGTGTTATAGATATTCTCTTTGTTGATGATGTGTCAGTGCATCACAGTATGGCCGCATCGATGAGTTATGGCTTTGAAAAGAAGTTTGATAGTCACGCCTTTTTAACTGAAATTATTGAACATTGGGTACCTGAAAAGCATAGAGGGAAAGCGATTATCAGACATGGGGTGATCTATGATGAGATTGTGGCGCAAGCGCGTAAAAGTGACGTCGACGCAATTATCATGGCCTCTGCAAAACCAAAGTTTCGTTCCTATTTCTTGGGCTCCAATGCTTCAAAGGTTGTGCGCCATGCAAGCTGTTCAGTGGTGGTGGTTAGATAACGTTAAGGTAGTTTACAGTGAGAGGAGGCCTAGAAATAGGGCTCCTTTTTTTATTGATTAAAAACAGCACTGCACTAAAGAATTTAGATGTACTTCTGAATAATTAGTACTAACACACTCATTCATAACAAAATAGATGGTAGGGTAAGAGTAACGATTGGTGATAATAGAGTGAATAGAGTCATGAATTATGATGAGTTCAATCAATTTTGTAATGCATTACCGGCGACCACGCATGTTGTTCAGTGGGGCAATGCTGATGTGTGGAAAATTGGTGGTAAAGTGTTTGCGATAGGTGGATGGGGCAAGGAGAGTCAACCTGCCTTTACGTTTAAAACATCGAGCTTGAATTATGAATTTCTTAGCGATCTTGAAGGCTATATTCCCGCTCCATACTTTGCTAATCGTGGTATGAAATGGATTCAGCAAACGGGAACAGACGGCCATTTGGATGAGGATCTTAAGTACTACGTTTGTGAGTCTTATCGCATTGTTTCTGATAGTTTAACTAAACGTAAGCAAGAAGAGATCACAGCAATCGTACGTAAGCAACAAGGGTCGTGATAAATCGTTTGCCGCTAAGGAGAGCCGCAATTTGAGCACAAAAGAAATTATCGACAATATGAACCGTTGGGTATCGTCATTTTCAGAAAAAGAAACTGATGATATTTGCGCCTTGTATGACGAGGATGCATCTTTACTGGGGACACTATCTCCAATAAATAGAGATTCAGCAGAGCTCATAAGAGAGTATTTTGAGCAAATATTTCAGTATCAACATCGTTATGTGGAGTTTGGAACGTCAAATATTCGGCTATTTGGTGATATAGCAATCAGCAATGGGCAATATACCTTTAGGTGGTTCAACGAAGAAGAAGTAACCGTTGTAGCAAGGTTTAGCTTTGTATATGTAAAAAAAGGCGAACGTTGGATGATTATTGAACATCACTCATCAATTATGCCTATTGCATCGTGGTAATTGGTTGAAGGAAATCGAATGAAATACGTCATTGGTATGGTTGTACTCTTTGCTGCTCTTAACGTCTCAGCGACTCAACAGATAAAAGAGTTATTCAGGGTGGGTGATGAGACAGTTGAAATTCGTCAATATCCTCTTAAAGACTATCTTGAACAATCAACGTTACCAGACACAATGAAACGTCCGATATGCAGTGCCAATTGGCGTGGCTATCGAGGTTCATGGACCGTAAAAAATCGGATGCTCGTTCTGGACCATTTAGTGGTGAATGCTTGCAGTAAAACCCCGATCCCTATTGAAGCGAGAGATCTTTTTTCAAATCATCGATACCCAGTTGTCGCGACGTGGTATACCGGTACCATTATGGTAAGGGCACCAGGATCTGGTTATATAGCCTATAGGTTTGACAAGGGAGAGCTAATATCAACAGCCTTGGTTGATCAGTAGGTCAACGAAAAAGAGCCATCAAATTCGACGGCTCTTTCATTGATACCACAGAGTAAGGTGAGGTTACGACAGCTCGTACTTTTTCAATTTACGATATAGCGTCGCTATGCCAATACCCAGTTCATCAGCCACCTGTTTCCTGCTGTCTAAACGCGTAATGGCCTCCTCGATACGGATTTTTTCCATCTCTTCTAAACTGATGTTGTTATCATCAAAGTGTAACTGGCTGACTGGAGAAGCCGCAGTGCCACTAGACGTTTCAGATGTTTTTTGCATCGCAATCTCAAGATAAGGTGGCAGTAGATCGACATCAATTTGATCGCCATCAGGCACAATGTTAACCAAATATTCAATCAGATTACTTAGCTCACGCACATTACCTGGCCACTGATAGTTCTCAAGGCAGTTGAGTGCATTGGCTGTAATACCTGGGTAAGAAACACCAATTTTACGAGTGTGCATATCAAGGAAGAAACTGACCAGCAGTGCCACATCACCTTCGCGGTCTTTAAGCGCAGGCAGATGAAGCGGGATCACATTCAAACGATAGAAGAGATCTTCTCGGAACTGATTGGTTAAAATCATCTCTTCAAAGTTCTGATTGGTGGCCGAAATGACTCGAATATCGATAGGAATGGCTTTACTGGCACCAATAGGCATCACTTCACGCTCTTCAAGCACGCGCAGCAGTTTGGCCTGCAGTGTCATTGACATATCGCCTATCTCATCAAGAAATAGGGTACCACCATTGGCTGCTTGAATTAATCCTGTTTTTCCTTTGCTTGAGGCTCCTGTAAAGGCCCCCTTCATGTAACCAAACAGCTCACTTTCAAGTAACTGCTCAGGAATAGCCGCACAGTTTAGCGCCACAAACGGTGCTTTGTTGCGGTTACTCAAATCATGAACGGCTTTTGCGAACACCTCTTTACCGGTGCCACTCTCGCCACGAATCAAAATGCTGGATGGGCTTTTTGATACACGGTTAATCAGCGATTTCAGTTTTTTGATCTGAGTGGATTCACCAATGATAGAGCTAAATTGATCCGGTTCGTTGTGGCTAGCGATAATAGAAGCATTAGGTTGATAAAAAGCCATTAAAAACAGCTTATGACTGTTGATGTTATGGAACTGACCTACCACCAACTCCTGCATATTACCAAACGAGATAATATGCTGTTGATGGCCTTTTAGCTCATTATTGTGGTGAGAGAGGGGTTGAATGTTCACTTGCACACTCAACAGTTCACTTTTGCCAATATGGAGCTTGGACAGGGCGGGTTGATTACCGTACATAACACGGTTGTTCTCATCCAGTACCAAGACACCTTGATCCATGTTTTCGATTAAGCTGGTAAAAACCACATCCAGTTCGCCTTTTGGCTCTGACTCTTTAAATTCGAGAACTTTAGAGACAAAAATGCGTGAAATATGGCGGATATAGTCAGAGAAAAGTTGAACGTTATCTTTAATGCGTTCTCGTGATTCAATGCTGAACGCCACTAAGCTGAGTACCCCAATACAGCGATCCTCCACCATGATAGGAACGCCCAAAAAGGCGGTTTCGCGGCAGTTATCTATGCTGCTGCAATCCTTACACAGTGGATCAGTGCGTGATTTCATCACGATTTTTTCTTGATGGCTTTCGATGATGTAGCGAAATATTCTAGAACTTGCGTTGATTTTCTTCCCAAATGATTTGCTGTAAGGACCAGTACCGGCGATTCGAACTAAATCTGCATCCACCACTTCTGCATCTAACTGTAAAACAGCAGATAACATTTGCGTAAATCGCAAAATGGTTGGTTGTAGCTTCATTAGTTCTGAAGGGTTGGCAGTGTTCAACATATATATCTTCTTCTTATTATTGATATTGGTTAGTTATAACAATAAACAGCCTTTGAAAATTGACCTGTATCAGTTATTGGGATTTACAAAATTAAGGGCTATTAATTTTGAGGTGTTGATCACACGGAATTATCAGAATGATAAAAGCAAAACGTCAGCTATCATTTTGGTCACTATCACTGAGATGAAAAG